>DATGKG010000376.1:0-4104 GCA_035294805.1 Binataceae bacterium (SeqCode)
TTTGACGATTTCCTCCGCCGGCTTGCCGATCCGTACGATCGTTTCATATGGCGTCTTCCCCTCCAGCCAATTGTGCGCGACGCCGCGCAGCGCATCGTCGGCCAACTGCCGAATGTCGGAATTGTCTTCGGGAATTACACAAAGCAGATAGACATATCGATCGCTCTGGCGAGCAAGATGCGTCAGCATCTCGAGCGCCGGAATGGTGATGCGATCGAATTGCACCGGGAACAGGATTTTCTTGAACAGCGGAGTTTCCACGTCGCGCATGCCTCTTCGTGATCGTCGCGGTTTGCGGCGTGGAGAGCAATACGCACGGCGCCGAAAATTACTGCATCGCGAGCTTCAACTTCTCGGGGATGATCACCAGCCGGCGATTTTCGCGGGTCACGGCTTTCTCGCGCTCGAACTCGACCAGTTGCATCGTTACATGCTGGCGCGACGCGCCCACCATCGCACCAATCATTGCGTGGCTAACCATGAAGGGAAGCAGACGGCCGCGATCGTTGCTGACACCGAAACGCTCCGCGAGTTCCAGCAGCGCCAGCGCGATGCGTCCGCGCGCGCCCAGCAACATGAAGCGCGCATAGCGCGCGAGGAGATTTTCCCAGCGTCCGAACGTGGCCTGCATCGCCTTCTCGAACGTCGAGGGCTCGCTCATCATCAGCGATCGAAAGGTGACGGCGCCGAGCGCGGCGACCTTGCATTCGCTGAGCGCCTCGCATCGAAACGGACGCGAATGATTGGCGAGCATCGCGGAAATTCCCACGATATCCCCGGGGCCGACGACGCCCACCAGCACGCGCCGTCCGTTGTCATTCATCGACAACATCGCCATGCCTGAAAGTATTATGTACACCAGGCTGGCGCTGTCGCCTTGCGCATAGATGTTGCCGCCGCGTTTGATCTCGAGCACCTGCGAAGCGTCGGCGATCTCGCGAATCTGCTCCTGCGAAAGCCACGACAGCCGCCGCAAACGGTCGAGCAAATGCTGTCGGGAACCAGAAAGAAAATTTTCGGCGGGATTCATACGGCCATTGGGACGAAGAATGGGGCGAGGTGTTGTGGTATCCAAAATTCGTAACATCCAACAGGGTGTCAGATATGAGACGAGATCGTGGGCCGGATGATTCAATGCAACATCGGCAGTGGTTTACGGCATTTTTCCGGCGGTCGATTTTACGATTGACCGCGGCCATTTATTTTTTGTCATTCTGAGGTGAGCGCGCAGCGCGCTGCCGAAGAATCTCGAATGTGGAACGATGCGCGCTCCGGATCGATCGGCACCACGACCGTGCGCGAGAGGAAATGGAGTGGCGCGGCTCGCACGGTCGCGACCGATCGTCCGCGCCCACCTCAAGAATGACAAGTGAGAGAGTGCGCTTCGAAAGAGACCTGGCGACTACTTGATCGATCCTTCCTCGCGCCAGCGCTCGATTTGCGATTGCTCGTAGCCGAGCTCGCCGAGAACCTCATCCGTATGCTGACCCAGCTTCGGCGCCAGCGAACGAATCGATCCCGGAGTGTCCGACAGCTTCACCGAAATGCCGACTTGCTTGACCTTGCCGCCCTCGGGCGTGTCGAGCTCGACGATCATCTTGCGCGCCTGCACCTGCGGATCGTTCGGCACTTCATCGAGCGTGTACATCTTGCCGACGCAGATATCGAGCTTGGTCAAAATGTCGAACCATTCGTCGCGCGTCTTGGTCTTGAACTGCTCGGTGAAGTACTGCTGAATCTCCGCGCGTTTCGAGGAATCATACTCATGCGGAATGTATTGTTCGCATCCGAGCGTGCGGCACAGGTTCGCGAAGAACCACGGCTCCATCGAGCCGATCGTAATGTATTTGTCATCCTTCGTCAGGTAGACGTTGTAGTTCGGAATGCCGCCGTCGGTTGGATTTTCGCCACGACGCGGAATGTGATTGGTCGCGAAGAAAGTCGAAAACGCCTGCGCCAGTAGCGCCATCGATCCATCCATCATCGCGATATCGACATATTGCCCGCGGCCGGACTGGGTGCGGGCCATTAGCGCCGCGAGGATTCCGATCGCCGCATGCATGCCGCCGCCCGCGTAATCCGCGATGATGTTATGCGGAATCGTCGGCGGCTGCCCAGGACGGCCAAGGATCGAGAGCGCGCCCGCGGTCGCGATGTAGTTGAGATCGTGCCCGACGAAATCGCGATACGGTCCGTCCTGTCCGAATCCGGTTATCGCGCAGTAGACCAGCTTCGGATTGCGCATGCGCAGCTTGTCGTAGTCGATGCCGAGGCGCTTGGCGACGCCGGGACGATATTCCTCGACAATCACATCGGCGCGCTGCGCGAGACGCGTGTAGATTTCCTTGCCCGGCCCGCTCTTCAAGTTGAGCCCGATTGATTTCTTGTTGCGCATCAGCGCGTTGCCCGGCGAGTACGCCGCACCGCTTCCCGCAACACGCGCGTTGCCGGCCTGCGCTGCGCGCCTTCCGGTTGGAGGTCCCGGCTCCTCGATTTTGATGATGTCCGCGCCAAGGTCGCCGAGAATCATCGTGCAGAACGGTCCCGGCGCAAGTTTCGTGAGGTCGAGAATTTTGATTCCGCTCAAAGGTCCAGAGGACATCGCACTTTTCTCCTTGAATCAGGTCAGTGGAATCTGCAGCGCGGCGCGCATCTTCGCGAGCTTCGCCGCCAGCGTCGTCAGCCCCTTCACCATATGCACGCCGTACCAATGAAGGTCGCGCCCGTTGACAATCATCACCCGACGCCCGAGTGCGGCCGGCAACACTTTGCGCAGCTCTTCGACATCGCGATCCTTGAATGCGTAAGGCTCATCGGGAAGCAGCACTATATCGGGCTTGCGCGCGACCGCTTCGGAAAGCGTAGTGGCCGGATAACGCTCGCCGGCCGACGAGAAAATGTTGTTGAAGCCGAGCATCCGCAAAACGTCGTGTGCGTAGGTGTCGGCGTTGAAAGCCATCCAGGGATTTTTCCAAATCGGACAGAACACGCGAAATGGCAGCTTCGACCACACCCCGACCGCCGCTTCGATCCCGCTGACATTGCGCACGATCTCGCGCGCCATCGCGTCAGCCTCGCTCTCCTTGCCGAGCGCGCGGCCCAACTTGAGGATCGAATCGACCGCGCCCGGAATGGTTTTCGGATAGGTGGTGAGCACCGCGACGCCGTTGGCGCGGATTCTCTCGACATCTTCGCGCCGATTCTCTTCGGCATTGGCGATGACGAAATCGGGCTTCAGCTCGGCGATCGCGCGCAGGTCGGGATTTTTGGTGCCGCCGATTTTCGCGATCGATGCGACTCCATCGGCGGGCTCGATGCAGAATTTCGTGACGCCGACTACAGCCTCGCCAAGTCCCATCGCGAAGAGCGTTTCGGTCCAGCTCGGCACCAGCGAAATGATGCGGCGAGGAGGCGATTTCAGCTCGACGCGGAAACCCAGGTCATCGGTGAGCGTGACTGGTGCGTTGTTCCCGGGCGCCGACATCGTTCGCGCATTATGCCTGAACTAGTGGCCGGCTGTCTTGTGGCGGATGACTTCGTCGAGCGCGCGTCGATCGCTGTCGCTGAGATGCTCGCCCGAGCCGTTGTCGTGCGCAGGCTGCGCGCTATCGCGATTGGAATCCGCGGCAGGCGGCGCGGGCGCCGGATATTCCTGCGTATAATGCGCGAGGTAGCGCGCGGCGCGCGGCATCATCATGCGGCGCGCGAGGAAGCCGGCGATCAGCAGCGCGATCGCGGCGAGCATCAGCCAATTGACGCGCGCGCGCTTTCGTTTGCGACGTTTCGCCATCGCCCTATCGTGGCGGAGAATCGAACAGCATGGCCCGCAGCCACTTTCCGACCAGCGTACGCACCGGAAGCTCATCGAGGTTGTCCGCGCCGTTGTACCAATCGACGCCGATCGCCTGCGCCTTGCGGCTGATGCCTGCGAGGCGGAAATACATTCGATGGCGCGGGCCGTAGAAGCGGCGCGCCGCGAACGCGAGCTTGCGCAGCTTCTTGCCAACCGCGCCCTCGTGCAGCGCGGCATCGTATTTCGCGAGCGCCGCGCGATCGCCCGCGAGCAGATCGGCGATGGCGCCTGCGGCCAGCTTGCCATGCTCG
>DATGKG010000377.1:0-5354 GCA_035294805.1 Binataceae bacterium (SeqCode)
TTTGGTTGACTAACAATTGCGATACCCTACGCGCGAACTCAAGAGCGATAAGAGGTTAATCATGTCCGACCAGGTCCTCGCCCAGCCCGCGCTATACACTGCGGAGGCCGAGCCGAAACTCCACGGAGGCCGCTGCAAGAAATGCGGCTACGTTTTCTTTCCGCCGCAAACCTACGGATGCGAATCGTGCGGCGCGTTGCCCGATCAGCTCGAGCCGGTCGCGCTCGCCGGAAGCGGCAAACTGCATTCGTTCGCCACCGTACATCTACATCAAGATCGCAGCGGCAAAGGTTTGCAAGCGCCGTTCACCGTAGGCTTGATTGTTCTCGATGGCGGCCCCGCAGTCCGTTCGATATTGACCGAGCGCACCGACGCGGGACTTCGCATCGGTGACCGGATGCATTCGGTGCTGGCGCCGGCCGGAACCGACGATGCGGGAAAACAGCTTGTAGAACTTCGCTTCACGAAGACGGAGGCGGCGCGATGAAGAAAACCATTCGCGATATGCGGCCTGTGTATGTGGTCGGGATCGGCCTGCACAAATATCAGCACATGAGCGACACGACTTTCGTAACGCTGGGGCTCACCGCGGTGCGCGAGGCCCTGGCCGACGCGAGGATCGAATTCCGCGACGTCGAATCCGCCTACACGGGCACTGCGCTCATCGGCATGGCGGTATCGCGTCCAATTCTGCGCCACCTTGGCGCGAGCGGAATTCCCATGGCGCAAGTCGAGAACGCGTCGGCCTCCGGGTCGACCGCGTTTCGCCAGGCGTGTCTTGATGTCGCGAGCGGTATCAGCGATGTCGCGCTCGCGATCGGCGTCGACAAGCCCGCGCCGCTCGCCGCTGCTGCGAGCAAGGCCAACATTCGCGATTTGGTCGGCTCGCGGGTCGTGCCGTTTACGCATTTCGCATTGCTCGCCAATGAGTACATGAATCGCTACGACCTCAAGCCCGAGCAGGTCGCGGCGGTCGCGGTGAAGAACAATCGCAACGGCGCGCGCAACCCATACGCGCAGCGGCAGAAGGCAGTCACGCTCGAGGAAGTGATGGCAGGCCCGCCGATTTCCGGAAGCCTCACGCGGTTGCAATGCTGTCCGGTCGGTGAAGGGGCCGCCGCGGTCGTAGTCGCATCGGAGGATGGCATCGCGCGGCTCGGCATCGATCGCAAGCGCGCGGTGAAAGTGATTGCGTCGGTGACGCGCACCGAACGCGTCTATCGCGGCGCGAAAAATTTCGACGCCGAACTCACGCGCGAGACCACGGCTCAGGCATACGACGAGGCAGGCATCGGTCCGAAGGATCTCGATCTCATCGAATTGCACGATGCGTTCACGATCGAGGAGCTGCTCTATGTCGAAGCGATGGGACTGTGCGGCGAGGGCGAAGGCGCGGCGATGATCGCGAGTGGCGCCGTCGATATCGGCGGCAAATGCGCGATCAGCGCGTCGGGCGGCCTGCTCGCGATGGGTCATCCGATCGGACCTACCGGCGCGGGACAGATTTGCGAGATCGCGCGGCAACTTCGCGGCGAGGCCGGCGCACGCCAACAACCCAACGCGCGAATCGGGTTGGCGCACATGGTCGGAATCGGCGCGGTTTGCGTCGTGCACGTGTTGCAAAAGGATTGATGAGCAATCGACTTCCCGAAAAAATCGCGCGACGCCTGAGGCTTCCGCTGATCGCCGCGCCGATGCTCGCAGTGTCGGGTCCCGACCTCGCAATTGCCGCGTGTCGCAGCGGTGTCATCGGAGCGTTTCCCCTTGCAAATGCACGCACCATCGACACGCTCGAGGCGTGGCTGACGAGGATCGAGTCCGCGCTGAAGTCCGCGGCGGATGAGAATCCCGATCGCGCGCCTGCGCCGTTCTGTCCGAACCTCATCATCAAGCGCGCCGAGATGAAGGCGGAACTCGCCTGCATGCTGCACCATCGCATCGAAATGGTCATCACCAGCGTGGGTTCGCCGACCGAAGCGATTGGGCCGCTGCACGACATCGGATGCATCGTGTTCGCCGATGTCGCAACGATTCGGCATGCGGAGAAAGCGATCGCCGCCGGCGTCGATGGGCTGGTGCTACTTACGGCGGGTGCGGGCGGGCAGACCGGATGGCTCAATCCGCTCGCGTTCGTGCGCGCGGCGCGGCAGATGTTCGACGGACCGATCGTGCTGGCGGGTGGTATCAGCGACGGCGCTGCGCTGTGGGCCGCGGAGGTGCTCGGCTGCGATCTCGCTTACATGGGCACGAAGTTCATCGCGACGAACGAAAGCATGGCGCCCGAGGCCTACAAGCGGATGCTGGTCGAATCCAACATGGACGACGTGATGCTGACGCAGGCGTTCACCGGACTCGACACCAACATGCTGACCCCCTCGATGGTCGCGGCGGGGCTCGATCCCCGCACGTTGCCGCCGCGCGTGTCGGTTGAAGAGGCGGCGCGCAACTTCGGCAGCAAGGGCGGCATGGATGGTCCGCGCCGTTACCGCGACATCTGGAGCGCGGGGCATTCGGTTTCGGGAGTGACGCGCGTGCAAAGCGCGGCAGAACTCATCGCGCAGACGATCGGCGAATACGAGGCCGCGCGCGCGGCGACTGCTGCCAGGTTGTCAGGAACGAGATGAGATCGCGATCAAGCGGCGGCTGTTCTTCGCGTCGCGATAGACCAGTTCGCCACCGCTGCCGTCATCATTGAGGGCGGACTCGACCGCCGCGCGATGTGGCGACAGATGACAAATCGGATCGGCCTCGGCAGCGTTTCCTGCGAGCATGAAGGCCTGGCAGCGGCAGCCGCCGAAGTCGACTGCTTTTCGAGTACAACTGCGGCACGGCTCGAGCATCCAGGCATCGCCGCGAAATGCGTTGAGGCCGGGCGAGTCGCGCCATATTTCGGAAAGCGCGCGATCGCGCACCGATTCGAAATTCAATCCGGGAACCACCTTGGCCGCGTGGCATGGCAGCACTTCGCCGGCCGGATTGATGCACATATAGCTGCGGCCCCATCCGCCCATGCAGGGCTTCGGCTCGCCCGAGAGATAGTCGTTCTGCACGAATGCGATTTCGAGTGTGCCGCGATATTTCGCGATCGCCTCGATAGCGATTTCCTGGGCGCGAAGATACTGCTCGCGGGTCGGCATCAGCGCGCGACGATTCTCCGCTCCCCACGCATAGAATTGCGTGTTCGCCAATTCTAGGCGCTGCGCTCCGAGTTCCAGCGCGAGGCTAATCAGTTGCGGAACCTCCGCGATGTTGAGGCGATGAATCACGACGTTGAGGGTGAACGGAAAACCCATCGCAGTAATGAGCCGCGCGACCTCGAGTTTCTTTTGATGCGAACGCACGCCCGCGACCTTCTCGGCCGCATCGAGCGACGCGCCCTGGATGCTCAGTTGGATGTGGTCGAGGCCCGCATCGCGAAAGCGGCGCAGCTTGTCTTCATCGATGAGCGTGCCGCCGGTGATCAGATTCGTATACAGATCGCACGCGCGCGCATGTTGAATCAGCTCGCACAGGTCGTCGCGCAGCATCGGCTCGCCGCCCGACAGATGGAGCTGCACGACGCCAAGTTGCGCGGCCTCGGAAAACGCGCAACGCCATTCGTCGGTCGAAAGTTCATCGCGCGTGTGGGCGAAATCGATCGGATTGCTGCAATAGACACATCGCAGCGGACATCGATAGGTCAGCTCGGCAACAAGTGTGTACGGTCGCGGCGCGGCACTCATTGCAAAAGTCATTGCAATAGTCCCCGCGCACGAATGGATGCGAGGAAGTTGTCGACCTCGCGCCTCAGAGTTTCGCGATCGACGCCGCGAAATTGATCCGCGAGGCCATCGACGATTTGATCGATCGAGCGCGCGCCATCGCACAGCCGCACAATCGCGGCGCCGGTTTCATTGAGTAGCAGCGCGGCCTCCGGAAAGAGCAGCATCTGCTGATTGGCGACGGAATCGAACTTGAGCCGCGCGCGCGCGGCGAGGCGCGGCCGCCATGACTGTTCGGCATCCATCAAAGTTTGCGCGTGTCGTTCCACAGCGGCGGCAAATATCCCGGCGCGACGTATGCGTAATGAATCGCGTCGAGCATGCCCCACAGGATGTGACATTTGATCGTGAGCGCGTCGGCGGCGCGATCCTGCGCCTCGCGCGTGGTGCAGTGCTCGACGACATATTGCAGGCCAAATTCCGAATCGCGCGGCGCGAGCACGAGGCGTCCGCGAAAATAATCGAGGCCGCGGCTGTCGAGCCACGGATAAAGTTTCTCCAGCGCGATGATGCGATCCGCCATCAGAACCGGCGCGAAGAGTTCCGTGAGTGACGACGCGACCGCATCGGTGAGCGGGCGGGATGCGCACAGATTTACATATGCGTCGACGGTGAAGCGCACGCCCGGCAGCACGTAGCGAAGGCTCGCGACATCGGCAGCATCGAGGCCCGCGGCTTCGGCGAGGCGATACCACTTGCTGATGCCGCCTTCGGTCTCGCCGGTGCCATCGTGATCGGTGATGCGCGTGATCCACGCGCGGCGAAAATCGCGATCGTCGGCCTTCGCGAGGATGGTCGCGTCCTTTTTCGGGATGCTCCACTGATAATAGAAACGATTCTCGATCCACGCCTGCAACTGGCGGCGCGTCAGCTTGCCCTGATGCATCAGCGCGTTGAACGGATGCTTGTCGTGATAGGCAGCCGCGCCGATCGCGCGCAGCCGCGCGACGAATGCCTCGGGTGAATCGGGAGTGCTATTTCGATCGCTCATCACACGCTACAGCATGATGTCCATGCCGTCCTCGGCGACCTCCCATCCCGCGCGCTCGACGGCGTGCCGCTCGGGCGAATCCTCATCGAGGATGGGATTGGTATTGTTCACATGAGTATAGACCTTTCGCGCGCGAAGATGGCGTAGGCGCGCGAGGCTTCCCTCGGGTCCATCGATCGGCACGTGACCCATCGCCAATGAGGTGCGGGTGCCGACGCCGCGGCGCGCCATCTCATCGTCGGACCAGAAGCTGCCGTCGAACAGGATGCAGTCGCACGCGTCCGCAACGGACATCAGCTCGTCGCTGATGCGCTTGATGGCCGGGACATAAACGATCGAGGCGTCGCGAGCGAGGATTTTGTACGCGACGGTCGCGCCTAAGGGATCATCGACGGGCGTTTTCACATAGGTTGGAACTTTGCCATCGACGAAGATGGCTTCGACCTGCAGTCCCGCAGCAGCGCATTCGATCGATTGCCGATTTTCGATCGGATGCCATCGGAACCGCGAGGCCTCGATGAGCGCGCCGAAGACCGGATTCGCCTCGAACAGCCACTCGTAGACCCGCCGCGTGCAATGCAGCTCGAGCGGCTGCGTCTCGC
>DATGKG010000378.1:0-3031 GCA_035294805.1 Binataceae bacterium (SeqCode)
TGCTAAAATAAGGAGTGATTAGAACAGCGAGCTCTCTGTGAACTGGGGTTGGCTTCTCCTCCGCATCTTTATCGGAGGAGCGATTCTCACCACGCTCTTTCTCTCCCAGCGATTCTGGTACCGCGCGATTTGGCGCACCACCGGTCGATGGCGCGCGAACTGGCTGCGTGTTGCCACGCGCGCGGCATACGTCATCGCGCTCCTGCTCGTGATTTATGCCATCGCCCGCGGTTTCCGCATGGGCACGCACGGGCATCTCAGACAAAAGGACGCCATCCTCGCGATTGCGGCCGGGCTTTGGTTTTCGAGCGCGCTCTTCGCATTTCTGGCCGTCGAAATCGTCCATGGCATCGAGCGTCTTTGGAATTGGTATCGCAAGCCCGCGATGGCTGCGACAACCGCAACAACTGCATCGGACGCGAGTTCCGCCGGTGAAATCGGTGAGCCTGCGCCGCGGCACTCCGTCGGCGAACGTCTCGCCGACCCATCGCGCCGCTATTTCTTCCGCGCCGCCAGCGTGCTTGCCGGCGCCGCTCCTTTCGCCGGCGCCGTCTACGGCTTCACCGCCGAGCGCCTGAGCTACAAAGTCCGCCGCATCGAAATCCCCATCGCCAACCTGCCGCCCGCTCTCGACGGCATGAAAATCGCCCAGATCAGCGACATTCACATGAGCGCGTTCATGAGCCGCGCCGCCGTTCGCCGCGCCGTGGACATGACCAACGATCTCGGCTCCGATCTCACCGTCGTGACCGGCGATCTCATCACCGGATCGCACGACCCGATCGAAGATTGCGTCGAAGAGGTTAGCCGCCTTCATGCGCCGCTCGGTATCTTCGGCTGCAACGGCAATCACGAGATCTATGCGGACGCGGAAGAGCTCGCCGAACAGCTTTACGCGCAACATGGCATGAAGATGCTGCGCCAGGAAAACGCCGTCCTCGAATTTCGTGGCGCGAAGCTCAACCTCATCGGCGTCGATTACCAGAAAGAACGCAACCTCAACGGCCATCGAACGCAGACGCTCTCTAACATCGAGCCGCTTATACGCCGGGACATCCCGAACATTCTGCTGTCGCACAATCCCAACAGTTTCAATCGCGCTGCCGAACTCGGCATCGAACTTTCGCTCGCGGGGCACACGCACGGCGGGCAGATCCAGGTGGAAATTCTCGATCACCGTTTGACGCCGGCGCGGTTCATCTCGGATTACATTGCGGGATTGTTCGAGCGGCCTCTGCTCAAGCCGTCGCACGAGATTTACGTCCAGGCTGAGCCCGACAAGCCCAGCGCCGACCCGACTGCGAACGCATCGCGTCTCTACGTCAATCGCGGCTTGGGCACCGTAGGCGCTCCTGTTCGCCTCGGCGTGCCTCCCGAGATTTCGCTGATCGTCCTTCGCCGCGGCTAGCGCGCACCGGCGCCCGACATCAGGCTGCGGGCCAACCAAGTTGCGCCTCTATTACATCCATATTGCTGGCTGATGTTTATTCGTGCACAGGCCGTGTAGAACTCTAGACGAACGCTCTGCCGTGGTTCACACTCAATTTTGAAAACACTCGCAGCTTGTTCCCGCAGGGTGCTTGGATGATGGACGACACCGCCCGCCTCAATCATCTCGACCGCGAACAGGAATCATCCGACAGCGATTCCGGCGTGACCGAACGCCTTGATCGCTGGCTCGCCATGGTGATTCAGCGCGGCGCCAGCGATTTGTTGCTCGTCGCCGGCGCGCCGCCGTGCATGCGCGTGAATGGGGAAGTGCGCAAGATCGAGCCCGGGTTGCTCGATGGCCCCGAAATCGAGGCGGCCGTGATTCCCGCGTTGCCGCGCCACGCGCTCTTGCAATATCGCGAAGTGCAGATTACCGACGCGTCGTATCGCATCACCGGGCTTGGGCGCTTCCGCATCAATCTTCATCGCGAACAGGGACGCGCCGCGTCCGCAATTCGCGTTCTGCCGGCGCGCGTGCCGCAGCTTAAGGAACTCAACCTCCCTCCCACGGTCGAGCAGCTTGCGCATCTACCGCGAGGGCTTGTACTCATCGGCGGGCCTGCGGGCTCGGGCAAATCCACAACGATGGCCGCGCTCATCGACGACATCAATCGGCGGGAAGCGCGCCACATTGTCATCATCGAAGATCCGATCGAGTACGAGCACCAGCACAATCGCAGCGTGATCGAGCAGATCGAAATCGGCGTGGATGCGCCCGACTTTTCGACGGCGCTGCGCGCCGCGCTTCGCCAGGCGCCCGACATTATCGTCGTCGGCGAGATGCGCGATACCGATACGATGCGCATCGCGGTCTCGGCCGCCGAGACCGGGCACCTCGTTTTCAGCACGCTGCACACGACCGATGTCTCAACAACAATCGCGCGCATCAGCGACTCATTTCCGGTCGAGCGTCAGAACTCGATTCGCCAGGAACTCGCGATGGCGATCGCGGCGGTCCACACGCAAATCCTGCTGCCCAAGAAAATCGGCGGAGGCCGTGTCCCTGCGGCGGAGCTGTTGATGGTCGGCTACGGCGCGCGCCATCACATTCGCCGCAACGCGCTGCAACATCTCCATCAGGAAATCGCCATCACAAAAAAGAAAGGCTCGTTCAGTCTTGAGGAATCTCTCGTCACGCTCGTCCGCAACGGCAGCATCGACCGCGAAGACGCCTTGCTCTGCGCCATCCACCCCGACGACCTCGACATCCTCCTCAAGCCCACCACGACCGCCGCCAACGGCTAGCATTCAACCGTTTGTCATCCTGAGGCCGCTGAAAGCGGTCGAAGGATCTCAACGTCAAACTCTACCGACAAATCCGAACACCCGCCTATTCCTAAGAAAAATATAATCTTGACACTATTACGGTTGTGTTATCCTTCCACCCGCGTCTACGAGCCTCCTCTCACCTCGTTATCGCCTTAAAACGAGAATCAGGTCGATCGCTCCCAGCGATCGCGGAGGAACCCATGTCCCCAGCCGACAAAGCCGTTGCAGCTCTCGAACGTTTCCATTGTGGAGACTACGAAACCGCGGTTCA
>DATGKG010000379.1:0-4540 GCA_035294805.1 Binataceae bacterium (SeqCode)
CGCGACGCGAATCTTGTCGCCGCGATGCACCGACAGATGAACATCGCGCAGGATCGGCCTCTGTCCCGCGCAAATCACTTCCGCATCGATGCCGAGGACGCGGCTCTGCGGCGCGGCGACGTAATCGACGAACAGCGCGCGCCCTTTGTCCTTTTTGAATTCGAAGCTCGCTAGATGCTCCTCGATGCGCTCGGTCTTCGCGCGCAAAACATGAACGTCATGCCGCGCGTGCGATGCGACACTTCGCGCCATTGGCGTCTTCTCGTGGTCGTTGGCCTTCTTGCGGCGATTAAAGGCGCGCACCTTATCCTGCGCTATCGACACCATCCGCCGCTTGTCGGTCAGGCGTCGAAGCACCGTGCGATGCTCATGCTTTGCGTGCTCGTGCGCGGCCTGATACTCGCGCTCCTCGGCCTCCCACCCGCGCTTCGCTTCCGAATACGCGCCGCGCCAGATGCGCGCCGCGCCGCGGTCGACGCGAATCGTATACGCGCTCAACTCGTCGAGCATCGCGCGATCGTGCGACACCACGATGCCAATACCGCGAAATTTCCGCAGACCGGTTATGAGATAATCGCGCGCCTCCGAATCGAGATGGTCGGTCGGCTCATCCAGCATCAGCACGCCCGGGTCGCTCCACAGCGCGGCGCCAACCTGCCATCGCTTGCGCTCGCCCGGCGATAGCGTGGGCCATCGCGCGATTTCCGCGGGCTTCAGCGCGAGCTCGCCGAAGAGCCGACATGCGTCGCCATCGAGCGAATGAGCAAAGTGCTCAATCTCCGGCGTGAGATCCGCGACGGTCTGACGCAGCAGGATCGCGTTCGCGACGCCATCGAAGTTGACGCTGCCGGATGACGGCTTAAGCTCGCCGGCGATGAGGCGCATGAGGGTGGTCTTGCCTGCGCCGTTAGAACCGACGATGCCGGTCCATCCCATAGGGACTTGGAAATTCGCGTCGTCGATAATTGCGACGAAATCGGAAAAAGAAAAAGAGAGATTCGAAACGCGTACGAACATAACTGCTCCTCAACGCGCGGGCGCAGATGCGCTCGCGTTCGGTTTTCGATCCAACCGGATTGAGCAGTTACTTCCTCACGCCTTTGAAACCTCTCCTTTGGGGGATATTCCAGAAATTATGTCGCCGACGGCAATCGATCAAGCGCGTCGCGAGATTTGGTAGTGGGTCAGTTTGAATTTGGTGGGCCGTCCGCCCATAACCTTAGTTGCGGTCATTTCGCTGAGTCTGGCGGGAATGCTGGGAGTCCATGACGTAGTTGCACTTTTCCAAAATCTCATCCACGACGCGTTCAAGCGGCGCAGTGGCATCGATTACGACACCACCCTTCGGGACATCTTCTTTCGTTGCGTGCAATCGCCCAATGAGTTGCCGTTCGCCAGATCTTCCGCCCCACTCAGTTTCCGGCCTCTCGGCAAGCCGTCGGGTCAACGTGTCCAGATCGACCTCGAGAACAAAAACCTGATCGAACAAATCAATGAAGCTGGAGAAATTCCTCGAGCCGCCGCAGAAGAATGATGCAGCATGGCTTTGGTCCGCCACCAGTGCTCTGACCTTATCTACGTTCCAAATGTGGTGCTCGTGGGCAAGCCCATCCACGGGTTCCCCCGTCTTTGGATCGCCCTGATAAGCCAACTCAGTGTCACCATTGATGGAATGGCAACCGCGCCTCCGCAGTTCGTGGCAGACTGACGTCTTCCCGGTGCCAGAAACGCCTTCGATCAAATAGTTTCTGATGCCCATCCTATGTTCTCAACCACTTAGCAAGATTGGAGTTCGTCAGCTTGGCTCACTGCTTGCGTCCCAATCTTCGACCACCTTCACGATATCCTCAAATTCCCAAAACCGGCATTCGCGCGGCTGGGATTCAAACTGACCCACTACCCGAGATTTCGACCACCTCCGATGTTTGCAGGATTGCGCCGCGCGATGCGACATTCGAGCCGTCACGTCTGGAGGATCGCCGTATGCCGATTTCATTCAACGCACCCGGCCGCATCGACGTCCACGCGCACTATCTTCCGCCGGGCTATCGCGAGACCGCGGCAGCGGCGCTCGGCGCCATACCTGATGGCATGCCTCGGATGCCGGACTGGGACCCGCAAACTACCGTGGGGATGATGGATCGGCATGGAATCGCGACCGCGATGCTCTCGGTATCGTCACCGGGCGTGCACTTTGGAAACGACGACGCCGCACGCAGCCTCGCTCGCGAGGTCAATGAATTCGCGGCGCGCAACGCGCAGGATCATCGCGGCCGGTTCGGCGCCTTCGCGAGTCTTCCGCTGCCGAATGTCGATGCGGCGCTGGGGGAGATTACCTACGCGCTCGACACGCTCAACGCCGATGGCTTCGTGATGTTGACCAACTATCGCGGGATTTATCTTGGCGACGCGAGGTTTGCTCCAGTGTTCGACGAACTCAACCGGCGCAATGCGATCGTCTTCATGCATCCGACTTCGCCGCCGTGCTGGGAGCATATCGCGCTCGGATTTCCGCGCCCGATGATCGAATTTCCCTTCGACAGCACGCGCGCCATCACCAATCTCATTCTGAGCGGCACGCTCGAGCGATGTCCCAACGTGCGGATTATCGTGCCGCATGCGGGTGGAACCCTGCCGTTTCTGGCGCGGCGGATCGCCACGGTGGCCTCGGGTCTGATTGCGCGGGAGCGCCGCCCGAAAGGCGGTTTCATCGCGGCATTGCAGCGGCTGTTTTACGATACCGCCGGCGCGTCGGGCGATAATTCGCTCGCATCGCTTCTGACGCTTATAAATTCATCGCGCATCGTGTTCGGCAGCGACTATCCATTCATGCCGGAGGCGGCGGTCGAAGCCACCATCGGAGAATTGAAGTCGACAAAACTCTTCAACGCCGACGACCTCCGCGCGATCGAGAGGGGCAACGCGATGAAGCTCTTCGCGCGCGTCTGATTGCGGGCCGGAAATCGTCAGAGACTGCGCAGAAAATCCAGCAGCAACTGATTTATCTCCTGCGGCCGCTCCTGCTGGATCCAATGACCGGCGCCGGGAATCAGATGCTTCTTGTATAGATTCGCGACGTGGGCCTCGAGGTTTTTGTAACCGTCGGCCGCCATGTCCATCACGATATCGCGATCGCCGGCCGCAAATACCGTGGGCCGAATGATCTTCGCGCCATCGAGGAACGGTGTCATTTCCCAGTTGCGATCAATGTTGCGATACCAGTTGATGCCGCCGCGAAAGCCCGACTGCCGGAATTCGTTGGTGAAGAACGCGAGGTCCTGCTCGGTCAGCCATGGCGGCAGCTTTTCGGGAATGACCAGCGTGTCGACGAGGCGCTGGTTCTTCTCGAATAGAAACTTGAATTGATCTTCCGGCGGCGCGTCACCCGAGGCGCAGTAGAGCGCGCCGAGCATGGTCTTGCGTACATCCTCCTCAAGCTCCTTTTCGACCTTGCCTGGCTCCTGAAAATATTCCTGGTAGAAATTTTTCTGCTGAGTGATCGCCTTGAAATATACGGCCGGGCGAACCGGCATCCGAGGACTGTAGGGGACGCTCAACAATCCGAGGCCGCGAAACAGATCGGTGCGCACTAGCGCACTCGTCCATGCTACCGGCGCGCCCCAATCATGCCCGACGATGACCGCGCGCTCCTCGCCCAGCGTATTCACCAATCCCACGATGTCGCTGACCAAATTCAGGATGTGGTAGGCCTCGATTGCCTCAGGCTTATCGGTCTGGCCATAACCGCGCTGGTCGGGGGCGACGGCGCGGTAGCCGGAATCGGCGAGCGCCTGCAACTGATGGCGCCACGAGTACCAGGACTCCGGCCATCCGTGGCATAGCACCACCAGCGGACCGCTGCCCGCCTCGACATAATGCATCTTGATGCCGTTGGTGTTGGCGAACCCGTGCTTCAGCTCAGCCATCGAACCCTCCCCGCGGACATTGAAACTCCAAGGCACTATAGAGTGGTCGCTGCATCCGGACTACCCTTGAAGACGCGGGACCGAATAATGCTAGGTCGCAATTTACGCAACGTGCGGAAGAGAAAACAAAGCCACTAAGATTATCGTGATGAGAACCAGCAGCGGTCGGATGGGAAGGGCAAGAGTGTGAAAAAACAAAGCCATTCGATCGCTTTTAGTTCGCTCGACACGTCGAGATGAAACTGCAAGAACAAACCCACTTTTATGAGCAAATCCGGGGCTTTTTCGCTCGCGGGTTGTGCGCTATCCCGTTCGAAGCGCATCAGTTTTTATCTGATTGGCAGGATGCTTCGCACCAATCAATTAGCCAACTCCTCCCGCACGGCGGCGCATCGCGAAAGGAAAAAACAAAGCCACTAATCCGACGCGAGCGAGGGCGACCTGACCATTATCGACATAATGTCGGTTATAGCCGAAGCTGTGTCAGCCCTTCTCATGAAGTAGCCGCGCCATCGCGGCCTTGAGTTCCTTCTTCTGCGCCGCCTCGATGCGCGGATACCGGAGCTGCAAGCGCTCCAGCGTCTCGACGATCACCTCGGCCACCACCACCCGCG
>DATGKG010000380.1:0-17059 GCA_035294805.1 Binataceae bacterium (SeqCode)
TCACCGCTCACGGCACCATCGAGAGCGCGGTGCAGGCGATGAAGAATGGCGCATTCTACTACCTCACCAAGCCAACCGATCGCGAGACGCTGGTAATGACGATTTCCAAGGCGGCCGAGGTCGCGACGCTCAAGCAGGAGAATGCGCTGCTGAAGAGCAAGCTCGAAGGCGGCCTGACCGTCGAAGGAATCGTCGGCGCCGATCCTGCTATCCAGGACATCATCCGCATCGTACGGAGAATTGCGCCGTCGAACTCGACGGTGCTGATTCAGGGCGAGAGCGGTACCGGCAAGGAGGTCATCGCGCGCGGAATCCATCGCCTGTCGCCTCGCGCGGCGCGGCCGTTCATCGCGATCAACTGCTCCGCGATTCCCGAAACGTTGATGGAGAACGAGCTTTTCGGCCATGAAAAGGGCGCATTCACGGGCGCTAACGAGCGCAAGATCGGACTGGTCGAAGCGGCGGACAAGTCGACGCTGTTCCTCGATGAGATCGCGGACCTGCCTCCTCCGTTGCAGGCGAAGATGCTGCGCGTGTTGCAGGAGCGCGAGGTGCGCCGCGTGGGCGGCAACGAATCATTTCACGTCGACGTGCGGCTCATCGCGGCCACCAACAAGAACCTCGCCGATGAAGTCGCGGAGGGGCGGTTTCGCGAGGACCTCTACTATCGCGTGAATGTGGTCACGATCACGATGCCGCCGTTGCGCGACCGTCGCGGCGACATCCCAATGCTGGCCGCGCATGCACTCAAAAAGTTCGGCCATCTCGCCGAGGGACACGCCAAGGAGATCAGCCGCGAGGCGATGGAGATCCTGCTCGACTATCCGTGGCCGGGCAACGTGCGCCAGCTCGAATCGGCGATCGAGCGGGCGATTCTCTTGTGCGACGGCGACAAGATCCTGCCGAAGGATCTTCCGGGCGAGGTTCTTTCGCGCAAGATTCCGATCAAGGCCGGCGATCGAGGCCCCACGCGCGGCGATCGCTTCGAGATTCCCAATGAGGGCATCAACTTCGAAACCTTCGAGCGCGATCTTATACTGCAAGCGATGGAAAAATCCGACTGGGTGATAGCGAAAGCCTCCAAAATGTTAGGCATGAGTTATCGCACGCTGCAGTATCGGCTGGACAAGTTCAATCTGAAGAAGCCGGACGCAAAGAGCGGCCCTACTCTTTAGCTCTCCCTCAAGCGCAAGGTTAGATTGCCATCCGTGATCGCACGCGCACTCGAATATCGCCGCAAGCTGCCGCGCGAGTTCTATGCTCAACCGGTCTTGACCGTCGCGCGGCAATGCATCGGGAAAGTCCTCGTCCATCGCACGCCGGAGGGCGAAGCCGCCGGCCGCATCGTCGAGGCAGAAGCGTATCGCGGGCCACTCGATCTCGCGGCGCATAGCTCGCGCGGCCTCACGCGCCGCACCACCGCGATGTTTGGTCCGCCCGGGCACGCATACGTCTATCTGCTGTACGGGGTCTGCTGGGCGATGAATATTGTCGCTGCGGCAGAGAGCAAGCCGCATGCGGTGTTGATTCGCGCCCTCGAACCGGTGCGGGGCCTCGAGCTGATGGCGCGACGGCGGAACAAGCTCGCAACCTCGCGCGAGTTGAGCAACGGTCCCGGCAAACTCACCAGCGCGCTCGCGATCACGGGCGCCGATTACGGCCGCGATCTTTGCGGCGAAGAGTTATTCCTCGAAGATGACGACTACGAAATTCCGCGCGGCAGAATCGGCCGCTCCCCGCGCATCAATGTGGACTACGCCGGCGAATGGGCCGCTCTGCCGTGGCGCTTCTATCAGCGCGGCAATCGCTACGTGTCGGTACGGCCTCGCGACTGATTCCGGGTCGCCGGGAAGCATGAGATAGATTCCTAATGGGAGCCTCGCGAGGCGCTGCGCGCCGGAGTTCGCTCGCTCTCCGGCGAAGGAGCGTAGAGCTCCACAAGTTTCGCCGCGAGGCCCGTGTAGTTGCGCGGGGCGAGCTTCTTCAATGCGTCCCGCGCGCCATCTTTCAGATCGAGCGATTCGATGAAGCGCTGGATCCGCTTCTGATCGACGTCGCGCCCGCGCGTCAGATCCTTGAGCGCCTCGTACGGACGCGGATAGCCATGACGGCGCAGCATCGTCTGGATAGCTTCCGACACCACTTCCCAGGATTCCTCGGCGTCGACGTCACGAGCGATAAGTTCCTCATCAAGCTCGACTTTCGTCAAGCCTTTTTCAACTGCGCTCAGCGCGATCATCGCATGGCCGAATGCCGGGCCGAGCGCGCGCAGCGACGTGCTGTCCGACAGATCCCTTTGCCATCGCGAGATCGGCAGCTTCGCGGCTAGATGCTCGAAGAGCGCATTGGCGATGCCGAAGTTACCCTCGGCATTTTCGAAATCGATTGGATTCACCTTATGCGGCATGACCGACGAACCGGTCTCGCCTTTGATGGTGCGCTGGCGGAAGTATCCGATCGAAATGTAACTCCACATGTCACGGCAGAAACCGAGCAGAATGGTATCGATGCGCGAGACCGTCGCGAGCATCTCCGCGATGAAGTCGTGACTCTCGATTTGCGTCGTGAGCGGATTGAAGACGAGCCCGAGTCCTTCGACGAATTGCTTCGACAGCGCGATCCAATCAACCTCGGGATACGCGAACGCATGCGCATTGAAATTGCCGACCGCGCCGTTGAACTTGCCCAGATACTCCTGCGCGCGCAGCAATTTCAATTGCCGCTCGATGCGCGCGGCGAAAATCGCCATCTCCTTGCCGACTGTGGTGGGTGAGGCTTCCTGGCCGTGGGTGCGCGACAGCATCGGCACGTCCTTGAAGCGGCGCGCCATCTCGGCAATCGCGCGCATGATGGCGGAAGTTTTCGGACTGAACTGCTCCTCGGCGAATTCCTTCAGAATCAGCGCGTAGGCCGTGTTGTTGATATCCTCAGAGGTGCACGCGAAGTGCATCATCTCCAGCGGCAGCGATTCGTCAATCGACGGCAGCCGCTCCTTGAGGAAATACTCGACCGCCTTCACGTCGTGATTGGTCTCAGCCTCGATGTCCTTGATACGCATCGCATCGCGAATCGTAAACGAGCTGTAGATCGCGCGCAGCTTGCGCGCCAGCGCCGGCGCGACCGGCTTGATGGCATCGATCTTCGGATGCGCCGCGAGCGCGAGGTACCATTCGACCTCGATGCGCACGCGATACTTAATCAGCGCGAACTCACTGAAGTAGGCCTCGAGCGCGCGGGTGCGGCTGCGATAGCGCCCGTCGATGGGCGTGACCGCCATCAGGGAAATTTCGCGCTCCTGTTCAGTTGTTGCCATCAGCGTCCGGTGTGGCCGAAGCCTCCTTCGCCTCGGACCGTCTCTTCTAAATTATCCGCTTCCTCGACCGTCGCGCGAACCACCGGCGCAATCACGAGTTGCGCGATGCGATCGCCCGGATGAATCCACACCGAATCGTTTCCCAAATTCACAAGTAATACTTTAATTTCCCCGCGATAGTCCGCATCGATAGTGCCCGGCGCGTTGATCACCGTGACACCCTCCTTGAATGCGAGACCGCTCCGGGGCCGCACCTGGCCCTCGAAGCCGGGCGGAATCTCGATCGCGAAGCCGGTCGGGACCGCGACCCGCGTCAAAGGCGCGAGCGTGAACTCGGCCTCGATGTCGGCCATTAGATCCATTCCGGCGGCATGCTCGCTCTGATACGCGGGGAGCGGCAGCTGATGTTTGCGCAGGCGTTTGAACTTGATCGTCGGTGGCATGATTTCGCGACGATCCTTAGCTAAGTCCATTCCCACATGACTCGCAACTCGCGAGTTCGCAATCGCTCAACAACGGTCGCGCGATGCAATAGAACTTGGTGTAGAGGAGAATGATCACCGGTAGCTTCTTTGTGGAGGCGTGCGATACGAAATCGAGGGCGCTATCGTGCCGCTCAACTGTCATTGCTCTATGTGCCGCAAAGTGACGGGCGCGGCATTCAGAAGTAGAGCTGCAGTTCCAACAAAAAACTTCCGCTGGAAATCCGGCGAGGATCTTCTTACCCGATATGAGTCTTCGCCGGGAACTGTTCGCACATTCTGCCGCTTATGCGGCGCGACATTGGCAAGCTTGTTCGCCGCGATGAGAACCCTCGATGATGATCCGGACGTTCGGCCGTCCTTCCACGTGTTTGTCGGATCCAAAGCACCATGGTTCGAGATCACCGACGGCTTGCCGCAGTTTGATGCCTTTCCCCCAACGGCGATGGTTCGAAAAGACGGGTTCTCAGCCAAATGAAAAATCCGCTTCGCGGCACCGCGTTTCAAAAAGGACGCGGATTATCTCTGATTCACGAAGCCGATGATATGGTCGAGATCCGGATCGTATCCATTGGTAGTGTCGACGCGGAGTGACGGTGCGGATATCGAGATCGGCGCAAACGAATCGAACGATAGCTTTCCGCTGTCCAACTGTTCGAGGAGTTCGCGATCGGAATGCGAAGCCCGGCTGGTCGGCTGCTCTGCCAAACGCCGGATGATCCTTTCGCGGGCAACCGCGGGGGCGACTATGCAATGGATTACGCGAAGTTCGGCGATATCCAACAGTGGTTCGAGGCCAGGTCGCCAGAGCTTGTCCTGGAAAGCCGCTTCCCCGACGACGGTCACGCCGGCGCTGACGAATAGTCGTAGAACATCGAAGAAAGTCTTCAGAGTGCGCTGCGAAACTGCGCCATCCTCGAGGGACTTGTCACTGCCAGCGTGGATTAGTCCATCTTTAATTTCATCTCGACATATCGCGGGACATGGCAGCGCTCGCGCGATGGCGTGAGCGAGCGTGGTCTTGCCTGATCCGGAAGGACCGCTGACGACGACAAGAATCGGCGAGATCACAGCCAAGTGATCCGGGAAACAATCAGGCGAGCGCGGAGAACACGTCGCTTGCGATGTTGCGGCCTTTGAGATCGCCCAGCATCACCATCGCCATTTGATCGGGCTTGAAGCATCGCGCCGCCAGCTCCAGGACCTGATCGTTAGTCACTGACTCGATGCCTTTTGCCAGCTCCTCGAGCGGGACGTCGCGGCGGAAGTAAATCTCGTTGCGCGCGAGGCGGTTCATGCGGCTGTCGGTCGATTCCATCCCGAGCAGCATGTTGCCTTTGATCTGGCTCTTCGCGCGCTCGAGTTCGGTTGGCGTCAGACCGTCGCGTTTGACCTTCTTCAGTTCGCCCAGGGTAACCTCGATTACTTCATCGACCCATTCCGGATTGGTGCCGGCGTAGATCGCGGCGTAACCCGTGTCGACGCACGAGGTCATGAACGAGTAGATGCTGTAGACGCGCCCGCGCTTCTCGCGCACTTCCTGAAATAGCCGCGACGACATTCCGCCGCCCAGCGCGGTGTTCAACACGTAGCTCGCGTAGCGCAGCGGGTCGCCATAGCTGAGGCCGGGCCCGCCCATCACGATGTGCGCCTGCTCCAGGTCCTTTTGCTGATTAAGCACGCTCGGATGCACGCTTGGCGGCGTCACCTTGTCCAGCTTGCCATTTCCGGCAACCGAGTTGAACAGCCGCTCGCAGTCGCGCACCAGCGAGTTGTGATCGATCTTGCCTGCCGCGCTGATGAAGATGCGCTCGGCGCGATAGCGCTCCGCCATGAAGGTGACAACCGCTTCGCGATCGAAAGTATTGACGGTGGCCGGCGAGCCGAAAATCGGCAGCGCGAGCGGATGTCCCCTCCAGAAATCGAGACTGAAAAGATCGTGGATGAAATCGTCGGGCGTGTCCTCGGCCTGCGAGATTTCCTGAATCACGACCTGGCGCTCGCGCACAATTTCGTCCTGATCGAAAACCGATTCGAGGAAAATGTCGGCGAGCAGCTCGGTCGCCATCTTGAGGTCGTCGCCGAGCACCTTAGCGTAGTAGCAGGTGTATTCCTTGCCGGTGAAGGCATTAAGCACGCCGCCGACCGCGTCGATTTCCTCGGCTATTTGCGCGGCGGTGCGCTTCTTCGTGCCCTTGAACAGCAAATGCTCGATGAAGTGCGAGAGGCCGTTCTCCGACGGCACTTCGTAACGCGAGCCATTTTCGACCCAAATCCCGATGGTCGAGGAAACCATCGAGGGCATATCTTCCGTCAGCACGCGGACGCCGTTGGAAAGGACGCTCTTACGAACCATTGAGTCCTACTTACCCTTCTTCGCGAGATCCGCTTTGGCCTCGCGCAATGAGAGCCGGATTTTTCCGCTGCGATCGACGTCGAGCACCTTTACGGGAATCTCGTCGCCCTCGTGCAGTACGTCTTCAACGGCGCGGACACGTTCATCGGAGATTTGCGAGATGTGCAGCAGACCGTCGGTGCCGGGCATTATTTCCACGAATGCACCGAAGTCGACGATCTTGCGCACCACGCCGTTGTATATTTTGCCGATTTCGGGCTCGGCCGTGATCTGCTGGATCATCGAGATGGCTTTCTCCAGCGCGGTTCCATCGGCAGCGGCGATGAGCACGGTGCCGTCATCCTCGACGTCGATCTTGCATCCCGTCTCCTCGACCAATCCGCGAATGACTTTGCCGCCCGGACCGATGAGGTCGCGAATCTTGTCGGGCTTGATCTTGATCGTCACGATGCGCGGCGCGTAAGCCGAAACGTCCTTGCGCGGACCCGCGATCGCTTTTTCCATCACGCTGAGAATGAACAGCCGCGCGTCACGCGCCTGCATCAACGCGCGATGCATGATCTCCTTGGTGATGCCGCCGACCTTGTTGTCCATCTGGATCGCGGTCACGCCGGTTGCCGTGCCGGCGACCTTGAAATCCATGTCGCCCAGATGATCCTCGTCGCCGAGGATGTCGGTCAGCACCGCGATCTTGTCGCCTTCCTTGATGAGGCCCATCGCAATGCCCGCGACCGGCGCCTTCACCGGCACGCCCGCATCCATCAGCGCGAGGCTGCCGCCGCACACAGTCGCCATTGAGGAGCTGCCGTTGGATTCGAGCACCTCCGAGACGACGCGCACGGTGTACGGGAAAACTTCTTCATCGGGCAGCGTTGGCGTCAGCGCGCGCTCCGCCAGGGCGCCGTGGCCGATCTCGCGCCGGCCGGGAGCGCCATAACGCTTCGCCTCACCGGTCGAGAAAGGCGGAAAGTTGTAGTGAAGCATGAACTTTTTGTAGCGCTCGCCCAACAGCGCATCGATTTTTTGTTCATCCGACGACGTGCCGAGGGTTGCCGTCGCGAGCACCTGCGTCTCGCCGCGCGTGAACAACGCCGAGCCATGCGTGCGCGGCAGCACCTGAACTTGTGCGGCAAGCTGGCGAATCTCGTTCGACTTGCGATCGTCGATGCGTCGATCGTGATCGACCACCGCTTGGCGCACGATGGTGCGCTCGACTTTATCGAATGCTTCGAGCACCTCGCTTTCGCGGCCGCTGAAGCGCGCCGCGGTACCTTCGGCGAGTTCGGCGACGATCTTCGCCTGGACTTCATGCAGCTTCTCGCGCCGCTGCTTCTTTTCCTTGATCGCGAGCGCGTCCTCGATTTTGGAACCGGTGATTTCACGAACTGCCGCGAATATTTCCTTGTCGAGTTCTTTCGGCGTGAACAGACGCTTCGGCTTGCCCGCGAGGCGCTTCAGTTCCTGCTGCATCTCGAAAATCGGCGCCATCGCATCATGCGCCATATAGAGCGCCTCGAGCATGGTGTCTTCGTCGACGATGCGGGCACCGCCTTCCAGCATCGCGATAGTGTCCGGCTTGGCCGACACGATGATCGAAAGATCGCTGTTTTCGTAATCGCCAATCAGCGGATTGACCACTAGCTTGCCGTCGATGCGTCCCATGCGAACGGCGGCGACCGGACCCGCATGCGGAATGTCAGATAGCTCCAAGGCGGTGGATGCGGCGATGATCGAGAGCACATCGGAATCGTTGTCGCGATCGGCCGAAAGCACGGTCACGATCATTTGCGTCTCGCAGTCGTAGCCCTTCGGGAACAGCGGACGCATCGAACGATCGATGAGGCGCGAGGTGAGGATCTCTTTTTCCGAGGGGCGTCCTTCACGCTTAAAAAAACCGCCGGGAATTTTTCCGGCGGCGAAGGTCTTTTCCTGATAATCGACGGTGAGCGGCAGAAAATCGACGTTGGGACGCGGCTCGTAGGCCGAAACCACCGTCGCCAGCACCATCGTGTCGCCATACTGCGCAAGGACGGAACCGTGCGCCTGCTTCGCCAGCCGTCCGGTCTCCAACGAGAGCCGCCGACCCGCGAATTCAATCTCCATTTTCTTGTACATTTTTCTTCCTGAGGGAGGCTTCTTGGCAGGCCGCCAACACCAACTCTCCAACGGGTCTCTTTCCCGCCGGGGGCGTCCTAGTGACGCGACCAGAATTTCGCCGATGCGGCGAGCTCCGGTCCCGCGATTCCGAATTGCTCGGGGGCGCGGCTAAACGACTACGGCCTATCTCCGGATACCGAGCCTTTCGATCAGCCCTCGGTAACGGGCAACGTCGCGCGAATGGAGGTAATCCAGCAGACGGCGCCGCTTGCCGACGAGGCGAAGCAGTCCGACGCGCGAATGGTGGTCCTTTTTGTGGGTGCCCAGATGTTGGGTCAACTGGTCGATCCGGCCAGAAAGCAGTGCGACCTGCACTTCAGCCGAGCCACTATCGTTAGGAGTGCGCGCGTAGGTCTGAACTAATTCCCGTTTGCGGGCGATCGGGAGAGGCATCAGGAGTTCTCTTTTTCTTCCCTTCTTCCTTAAGTTATCCGAGCACCGTAACAGAGCCGTCCGGTAGAGTAAAGTACGTATGCTGAAAGGCCATCCGGATGTGAAAAATCGCGCCTTTTAGGCCGTTTTCACGTATCTGACGATGCGCGGATCGAGCGCGTAGCCCTCGGATGCCATCGAGTCCCAGAACCCGGCGGCATCGGCATGCGCCCGCTCGACCAACGCCGTGATACGACGGGCGCCCTTCTCTCGCGCCAGCCGATCGCTCACTTCGCGCACCAGCCTGGCCGCAACTTTATCGCGACGCGCCTCGGGTGCCACGACGAGCCTATAGATGTTGCCGCGCCAGCCGTCCCATCCGCCGATCACGGAACCGACAATACGACCATCGGCATGGGTCGCGACAAGGAAAATCGCACTTGGGTGGGCGACCGCCCTGCGCATCTCCTCCAGAGTGTCGGTGATCGACGGTGTGGCGTCGGCGGCTTTCCAAAGTTGCAAAATCGCAGCGCAGTCTGCGTCGGTGCAATTACGGATCTGGATGGCATTGCTCATGGTTGGAGATTAAACCCGCGCACGATAATGGCCGTAACGCGCGAGGTTGGTTTCGCCACCGCGACCAGATGTCCTTCGTGAATGACCTTGAACATCTCGCTGTTCGCCGGAATTTTTCCCTCGAGTGCGCGCGGGTCGCCGTTGCGCAGCAATTGTTCCGTGTCGGCATCGACATCCAACTCTGCGAGATCGGGCAGCGCGTCGCGCAGGCTGATGATGCGGCCAGATCCGGCGAGCGCATCATCAAGGGTCGTCGCATCCGCAATCGCGAAGTGACCACTCCTCGTGCGGCGCAGTTCCTTCAGATGCGCGACCGTACCCAGCGCGATGCCGATATCGCGGGCGAGCGCGCGCGCGTAAGTTCCGGGCGAACAGGTCGCGACGAATCGCAGCTCATCGTAATCAGTATTCGCGCGTATGAGCGAGAGTTGTTTGATTTCCACGCTACGAATCGGCGGAGGTTCGATATCTTCGGGATTCCCCTTGCGCGCGAGCTTGTACATCCGCACGCCCTCGCGTTTGATGGCGGAAAATATCGGCGGGACCTGATCGATCTTGCCGGTGAACTGACGGGCAACTTCGTCGAGACGAGCCGCATCGATCGATGGAATCGGCGCCTCACGGATCACGTTGCCATCGCGATCGAGCGTGTCGGTCTCGATGCCCAGCTTGATGATGCCCTCGTAGACCTTCTCGCCGCCTTCGAGCATCGGCGCGAGCTTCGTCGCCTCCCCGACCATGATCGGCAACACCCCGGTCGCGAATGGATCGAGCGTGCCGAGATGTCCGACGCGCGCCGGTTTCACTTTGGCCTTGATGCGCCGCACCACCTCCGCGGAAGTGATTCCGCTCGGCTTATCGATGATGATGATTCCGTCCATAAAAGGTTCGGCGGAAATACTGCGAGATAAGGGAAGCGATCAGTCCTTCGGAGCGTTCTCGCGCAGTAACGCGCCGATACGGGCCGCGTGCTCGATGCCGGGATCGAATTCGAAATCGAGCTCTGGGGTACGACGGAGATTTAGCGCGCGGCCGATTTCGCGCTTGATGAACCCGCTCGCGCTCTTGAAGCCCGCCAACGCGGCGGGCGCGTGTTGTTTGCCCTCAAGATGCGAAAAATAGACCCGCCCGTGACGGAGATCATCATCCATATGGACGCGCGTGAGTGTGATGCCGCGCAAGCGCGGATCCTTGAGCTCGCGAATCAGCAACTGCGAGAGCTCGCGCAGCACCAGTTCCGACACGCGTTCCGATCTTCGTCCTTCCGGCAAAAACCTAACCCCTAGCCCCTTCCCCTAAAGAGAAGGGGAATCAGAAGTTTACGATCTCGAGAATTTCCTCGCCCAGCGGCGCGAGGCCTAAAGCGTCGATAAAGTTCACCACTTCGCGCAAGGCCGAATCGACGAATGCGCGATCGTTTCCGACCTGGCAAATCCCGAGCTCCGCGCGCTGCCACATATCATTCTCGTCCGTTTCCGCGACCGATACGTTGAACTTGTTGCGCACTCGCGCCTTGATCGCGCGCAGCACCTGCCGCTTTCCCTTCAGCGAATGATTTTCCGGAAGAAACAGGGTGAGGCGCAGTACGCCAACCACCATGGGAATGCCCCTCCTTCCCGGAAGTGAGCGGCGAGCGCGGCATCTGCCACACCCGCCGAACCGAATGCAAAATTAGGTCGGAAGCTGCTTTTCGACCTGCGCGGATCCACGGCCCTCGCGCGGCGGAGCCGTGAGCTTGCGCAGCACGGTTTCCATCTCGAATGCCTCGATCACGTCGCCCGGTTTGACGTCGTTGTAGTTCTCCAGCCCGATACCGCATTCATAGCCCGAGGCTACTTCGCGCGCGTCGTCCTTAAAGCGCTTGAGCGAGCTGATCTTACCTTCCCACACCACACGAGCGTCGCGCACCAGGCGCGCGCGTCCGGCGCGAGTAACTTTGCCGTCGACAACCATCGAACCCGCGATGGTGCCGCCCGGGACGTTGAAGATCTTGCGCACTTCCGCGCGGCCGAGCGCCTTCTCGCGGAAAGTCGGCGCGAGCAATCCTTCCATCGCCTCGCGCACGTCGTCGATCGCTTCGTAGATGACGGTGTAGAGCCGGATTTCGACGCCCTCTTTTTCGGCCAGCTGCGCGGCTTTCGCCTCGGGCCGGATGTTAAATCCGATGATGAGGCCCTTCGAGGCCGCCGCGAGTGTCACGTCGGTTTCGGAAATCGCACCCGCCGAGGCGTGGATGACCTGCAGCTTAACCTCGTTGGTGGACAAGCGTTCGAGCGCGTTCTGCAACGCCTCGACCGAGCCCTGCACGTCGCCCTTGATGATGACCTTGAGGTCCTTGACCTCCCCCTCGCGCATCCGCTGGCTCAAATCTTCGAGCGAGACGCGGCTGGTCTTCTGCAGTTCGCCTTCGCGCTGACGCGAGCGGCGGAACTCCGCCACCTGACGCGCCTTGGCTTCTTCGGCGACGCCGACGAATTGCGTTCCGGGCTCGGGAACACTCGACAATCCAAAAATCTCGACCGGTGTCGACGGACCGGCTTCGGTCATGCGCTGTCCGAGGTGGTTCAGCATCGCGCGTACGCGACCATATGACACGCCGCATACGAATGGATCGCCCTGATGCAGCGTGCCTTCCTGGATGAGCACCGTCGCGACCGGACCGCGTCCACGATCGAGTTGCGATTCGATGACGGTCCCTTTCGCGGGACGATTGGGATTCGCCTTCAGCTCCATCACGTCGGCTTGCAGCAGGATCATCTCGAGCAACTTGTCGATTCCTTCCTTGGTGCGCGCGGACACGCCGACGGTGATCGCGTCGCCGCCAAAGTCTTCGGGAATCAAACCAATCTGCGTCAGCTTCTGCTTGACGTTGTCGATATTCGCATCGGGCAAATCGATTTTGTTGATCGCGACGATGATCGGAACCTTCGCCGCGCGCGCGTGATTGAGCGCCTCGATCGTTTGCGGCATCGGACCTTCATTCGCCGCCACTACAAGCACAACTATGTCGGTGACTTTGGCGCCGCGCGCGCGCATCGACGTGAACGCTTCATGGCCCGGGGTATCGACGAAGGTAATCGTGCGGCCATCGACCTCGACGGTGTAAGCGCCGATGTGCTGCGTAATACCGCCGAATTCCTCTTCGGTAACTTTGGCGCTGCGAATTGCGTCGAGCAGTGAGGTCTTGCCGTGATCGACGTGGCCCATGATGGTGACCACCGGCGGCCGCGTGACCATCTCGCCGGCTTCTTCCTGCTCGGGCGCTTCCTCGATCGCCTGCTCGACATCGAAGGCGACGTTCTCCACCGTATAGCCAAACTCGCTCGCGAGCAGCGACGCGGTATCGACATCGAGGACCTGGTTGAGAGTGGCCATCTGGCCGAGGTCCATCAGCTTGCGGATGAGGTCGCCGGCCTTGACGCCCATCGAACGGCCGAGATCGCCAACCGTGACGCCCTCGGTAATCCGCACCACGCGCTTGCTGGCGCGCGGGGTAGTGATTTCGGTTTTGCGCTGTTCCTTGCCCGGCAGTGCGCGGCGCTTCTTGGGAACGCGCAGTCCGCGAATCTCGCGCTCGGCGAGGAAATCGCCGCCGTCTTTTTTGACGACCTTCTTTTTCTTGAGCGCGCGTCCGGCGGCGCCGGGCTTGTTCGACGGCTCCGGAGGTGGACCCTCGGGCATTTGCTGTGCGGGCGCGCCGGCCTGCGGACGACCTGCGGGTTGTCCCGGGCGTCCCCCCGGTCCCATCGTGCGTCCCGTTGGCGCGGCCGGCTTTGGCGGCACGACCTTGGCGCGAAGATCGATCTTGCCGAGCACCTTCGGTCCGCGCTGTCCATCATCTAGTGAGGGTGCGCTCGGATGCGCACCAACCTTGGTCAGATTGACGGTGCGCCGCTCGCCATTCACGGTCGGCGTCACCTGCGGCGGACGCGTTTCGACGCGCGGCCGCGTGCTCACGTCAGGACGACGAAAGTCGCGCCGTTCCTCACGCATCGACGGAGCGGGACGCGCCGGCTCGCGATGAGCCTCGGCTCCCGCAGCATCTGCCGGGCGCGCCGACGCGACCCCAGCGGTGTCGGGCTCACGATGAACCGACGCTTCGGCGGATGCAGCGCGCATCTCCGTCGTGGCGCCATCGCCAAATTTTTCGGAGACTTCGGGGGACAATGGCGCAGCTTCGATGTGATGCGGCGCCGGCGAACTTTCAGCAGACGGAGCTTCGATGTGAGTTTCCTGGCCGTTTTCGGGCGCGCTGATTTCGGGCGCCATCAATACGGGCATTTGCGGCTTGACCGGTTCGGCCGCGGGCTCGATGACCGGTTGGAATACCGGCGCATCCACCTGCGGCGGCGGGGTATCATTCATGAAGGGAGAGACAAAGGTCTCTTCCTGCGCTGAATCCTGTGCTTCGAAATGAAATGGCTGCGCCGTTTCTCCGGCAGGCGCGGAAGCGCTTTCCGAATGACGCCTGCGCATGACAGTCGCGTTGAGCCGCTTCTCGACAATCGTGCCGGCGCTGGTCTCGACGACGGTTTCCTTGCGCAGCAGCGCAGTACGATGCGCGATCTCGTCGAGATCGGCCTTGACCTGATCGGCCTCATCGGGGCTGAGCAGGCTGGCGTCGCTATGCGCGTGGGCGAGCCGCAAACGTTCGCAACTCGCCATGACGTCCTGAACCGGTACGCCCCACTCTTTGGCCAGACTCTTGATTCGCTTTCGGGCCATCCTGTCCTACTTTATTCAACCCTCATCTAGCTATCCAGCACGGTCACGCCTTTGACAGCTTCAATAATTCGAAGCCGCTGTGCGCGATCGATGCCGGATTTCAACGAGCGAAATTCTTTGACTCTGGAGGCGGCAAATTTCTCCAGACAGTGCGCATCAGGATGAAGATAGCCGCCGCGGCCGGGAGCACTGCCCGTATGGTCAATTGTAATCATTCCGTCGCGTGAAACGATACGTGTCATGCGCGATTTCACGTCGCGCTCACGACATCCGAGACATGTTCGTTCCGGTGCTACGATTCCTCCTTGACATCCTGAGCCGCGTTCTCAACGGCGGCGTCATCGGGCAAGCTGTCCTCCGCTGCATGCTCACTTCCAGCCGCTGCCGCCTTGAGCGCCTCGTTGGAGGCCGCATCGGCTTCCGCCTGCGCGCGCGCGGCGGCTTCCGCCTTTTTCTTGCTGACGTGCTCGCGCGCGGCAGCAATCAACTGATGCGCGCGCTCCTGGCTGATACCTTCGACATCGAAGGAAGTTTCGTCGGCGTCGGCAAGTTGTTCGGCGGAACGGAATCCAAGCTGGAATAGCAGTTCGGCGTTGATGTCGCCAATTCCGGGAATGGCGTTGAGCGACTGACGCGCGTTGCGCGCCTCCTCTTCGGCCTCGGCCTCGCTGCGCACATCGAGTTTCCACCCGGTGAGGCGATGCGCGAGGCGCACGTTCTGTCCGCGCTTGCCGATCGCGAGGGAAAGCTGATCGTCGGGGACGATCACTTCCATGCCGTGCTCGTCCTCGTCGATGATGACTTTGGAAACTTTCGCCGGCGCCAGCGCGCGGCATACCAGTTCCGCCTGATCGTCGGTCCAGGGCACGATATCGATTTTCTCGCCGCGCAATTCCTGCACGACCGCCTGTACGCGCGTACCCTTCATCCCAACGCATGCGCCGACGGGGTCGACATCGGAATCTTTCGAATAGACGGCGACCTTGGCGCGGCCGCCCGGCTCGCGCGCGCACTGGCGAATCTCGACGATGCCCTCATACATCTCGGGCACTTCCTGCTCGAACAACTTGATAAGGAAATTGTTGGAAGTGCGCGATAGCACGATGGAGAGACCTTTCTCGGAAAGATCTACTTCCGCAATGAGCGCGCGGATGCGATCGCCCTGGCGATAACGCTCGTGCGGAATCTGTTCCTTCTCGGGCAGGATCGCCTCGGTGCGGCCGAGGTTCACGATCATGTTCTTGCGTTCGAAGCGCTGCACGATTCCGGACACGACTTCGTCCGCACGATCCTTGAATTCATTGTAGATCTGACGCCGTTCGGCGTCGCGGATGTGCTGGATGAGATTCTGCTTGGCGGCCTGCGCGGCGATGCGTCCCATCGTCGCGGTGTCGAGCTTGATTAGAATCTCGTCGCCGACCTCGGCATCCGGATCGTACTTCGAGCGCGCATCGGTAAGCGTCGCCTCAGAGAGTGGATTGGCCACGTTCTCCACGACGGTTTTGATCTCGAAGAGTTCGATCTCTCCGACATCGGTGTTGAAGCGCGATTCGATTTTGCGGTCGGGGCCAAAGGTCCGCCGCGCCGCCGAATGCATCATCTCTTCGACCGCCGTAATGACGATCGTCTTATCGATCCCCTTTTCCTTCGAGACTTGCTCGATTACCCGATTTAAATCGACCTGCATATCACCTCCGTCGCAAGGCGGAGTTCAACTTTCTCAACTAGCTTAACTGGCCGCGGGCGCCTTGCCGCGCCGTGCGGTTGTGCTTGCCCCCATCGAAATCGTGCTCGTAGTGCGCGCTCCCGATTTCCGCGAACGCGAATGCCTCTCGATTGCCGGTTACCGCCTCCTCCAGCTCGATGCCAGTGGGAGTCACCCCGACCAGGGTGCCGAGGAACGATTTGGTGCCATTGCGGGCCTGATGCGTCCGTATCTTTATCCGCTGCCCCAAAAAAGCCTCGAAATGTTCCAGTTTCATCAAAGGGCGATTGATGCCCGGCGACGCCACCTCCAGCAGGTAGCGGCTTTCGATGGGGTCATACACATCTAATAGATCGCTCAACACCGGGCTCAGCCGCTCGAGGTCGTTCAATGAGATGCCCCCGCCGGGCTTGTCGACCAGCAGCCGCAACATCGCGCCGCGCGAACCCTGTTTGAATTCCACTGATATCAACTCATATCCCTGGCGTTGGAGATGCGGCTCGATAAGGTCCGCGATCTTGCGCGCCACCGGATGCAATTCCAGCACTATCACCGGACATCGAGCCCCATTCGCCAACAAAAAAGTGGGCACCGGCCCACTTCTCGACTACTAACCTACATCCATAGCCCGCCTTCGGCAAGGAGAATGACCGAATGCACGCCATCTCATGCTCATTTGTGAAGGTTCGCGGAAGTTTTTTGGCGGCATTCTGCATCCCAAGGTACCAGCGAAACCCGTCCGGTACCGACATTAAGCAAAGTTAATTGGCTTGACAGTTTTGATGATAGAAAGATAAGACTGCCTTCATTGTTCGAGTAAGCTAACTTATTCAATGGGGACGGGTGCAACCGCGGATTGAAACTTTACGGGAGGCAATCGAAATGCATTCGAAAGCTTGGGGCGGATTTCTGGGATTAGTAGCAGCACTTGGTTTGCTCGCGCTTACCGCGGGGGTGAGCCGCGCGCAGGTGAAACCGGGGGATTTCATAACTTCCGATAATGCCACGAAGGTGAAGGACCTCGTTTCGCCCGGGGTCTACTACAAAATTCAGCATGGGATGAGCATGAAGATCATCCCGACCGAACGTGTCGATTGGCCACCTCCGTACAAGGAGATGACCGAGAAGTATTCCGCGCAGGTTCGCCTCACCGACGACAAACGCAGCCTGCTCGGCTACGTCTCGGGCCAGCCATTCCCACTGCTTGACGTGAACGATCCTCACGTAGCCGTGAAGATCATGTGGAACACGGTCTTCAAACCGATGTGGACCGACGATTACGACCTGCGCTTTTACGACTGCGACAGCGTCTACAATCAGAAGGGCAAATCGCAGACGAGCCAGGTCGAATACTTCCAGATCGGACACTATGC
>DATGKG010000381.1:0-2802 GCA_035294805.1 Binataceae bacterium (SeqCode)
AACGCCGCCCAAGGTTCGGCCGAGCACCGGCGCTCCAACCTTCGCGGGTCGCACGGAGAGAGTCCGGACTGAAGAACGTCCGGCGAACACCTCGGGCCTCGTACTCGATACGCGCAGCCGTATCATCTTCTATCTGATGTCGGGCCTCCTTCACGTGTTCAGCCTGATTCCCGACGCGATTCTCTATCCGATCGGCGTTATCGGAGGACTAATCGGCTATTGGCTCGATCGCCGTCACGTGCGCATCGGGATGAAAAATCTGTCGATCGCGTTTCCCGAACGAAGCGAAGCGGAACGCGCACGCATCCTGCGCGCCTCGTACATCAATCTCGGCAAGGGCGCCGCCGAGTATGTGCGGCTGGCGGGATTCTTTCACCTCCGGCTGCGCGACCGCGTCGCTTACGATCGATACTCATACTGGAAGGAAGTCGCACAGAAATATCCCGGCAAAGGGATTGTCGTGCTGAGTGCGCATTTCGGAAACTTCGAACTCTTCGCCTGCGCCCACGCGATGCACGGGCATCAGATAAGCCTCGTCCATCACACGCAGCGCTTCCTCGCCGGCGACGCGCTGATGACGTTCGCGCGGGAACGATGTGGCGTCGAGATTCTGCGCAAGCATTCCGCCGCGCGCGCCATGCTCAAGGCGTTGCGAAGCGGCGAGTTAGTCGGAGTCCCCTTCGATCAGAACGCCAAGCGCAGCGAGGCGGTATGGGTACCGTTCTTCGGCGAGCCGGCGGCGACTACCAGCGGCCTCGCGCGCATCGTGGCGATGTCGGGCGCGCCGGTGATTCCCGCGTTCATCGTGCGCGAGAAAGACGGCCGTCATCATCGGATCGAGATTCAGGACGAGATCCCAATTCAGCGCACTGGCGATGCCGAGGCCGACGTCGTCGAAAACACCCGTCGCTTCGTGCAAACGATCGAGGACATGGTGCGTCGCTATCCGGAGCAGTTCTTATGGACGCATCGCCGCTACCGCACCCGCCCGCGCGGCATGGCACCGATCTATGATGATCAGAAGGTGTCAAGCGCGGCGCGCGCGAGTGAGCGGGCGGATGAGTAGAAGAATCGCGACCGCGATCGTCCATGCCGCTACGCCGCTGATCAGCGGCTGCGAACCGTAACCGCGCAGCCATCCGGGGAGAACCACTCCCGCGGACGTCATCCTCGGCCACAGCTTCGAGCCGAGCACGAATCCCGCGTGCAGGCCGATCGGAAAATATACGGTGCCGGTTTCGAGGAAGGCCTCACCCAGCACAATCCCTAGTAGAAAAAGTCCGACAAAGGTGGGCGCCATCGCGCTGAAGTTCGCGACGTGCGCGAGGCTCAGCCCCAGCGTTTCGAATCCGGCCAGCGGGTGAAATCCCGTGACATAAAACTTCGCCGGCGAGCGGACCAGATGCGCGATCGCATAGATCGCGGAGCTCAGCAGCAGCGCAGGGGTGCGGCCGAAATCGCCCTCCATCCCAACCATCAGGAACGCGCGAAAAAATCCCTCCTCGATTATCGCGATGACGACCGCGGCGAGGAAATATTTCGCCGTCGCCTGCCAGATGCCAGCGGAAGTTTCATCGGCATGCGCGCCGAGGAAAACCGCGACGTACACCAGCGTCGCGACGGCAGCGACCGCGATCAGAAATCCTCGCGTCGCCCGCGGCAGATTGCGCATCGGACGAGCGAAGCCGCTGCGCAACATCGGCAGCACTCGAAGCTCGCGCCATTGCCAAATCAGCGCGAACGCGACCAGCACCATCACGGTGCGATCGAAGATTCGTGGAAAGGGAAAATGAAATCCCATCGCGGCCACGACCATCGCAGCGACCGGCGCGATGATCGTCGCAGCGACCACGCTCGCGACGATCACGATCGTCAACCTCAGTGTAAACGACATCTTACTTGGCGCGCTCCGGACGGCGCTGCGGATGCAGGACCACCTCGATCGGGCATACGCGCGCAGGCGACTTCACGATGTCGAGCACGGCCGCCGCGACATCATCGGGCGACAGCATCAGCGTGCGATCGAGACGCTTGTTGTTCGGGATTAGCCCGGTATCGACAAGGCCCGGAATAATCACCGACACCTTGATGCCGCGATCGCCGAGTTCCGCGAAGGCCGCATGCGTAAACGCGACGAGTCCCGCCTTCGATGCTGCATAGACCGCTTCGCCCGCGGCCAGGTTGCGCGCCGCACTCGACGCAATATTGATGATCGCACCGCTGCCCCGCTCTGCCATCGATACTGCGGCCGCCCGCGCCAGCGCGATCGACGCACGCAAGTTTACCGCTAAAATTCGCGACGCATCTTCCGCGCGCATCTTCGTGAGTGCAGTGCGTGGCGGCGCCCATCCGGCATTGTTCACCAGCACGTCGATGCGCCCGAAGAGGTCGAGCGCCGTCTCGATGACGGCGTCGGCGCTGTCTTCATCTGCCAGATCGATGAGCACGATAAGCGCGCGCTCGATGGGAAGCTGCGACAGCCGCCGCGTCTCCTCCAACTCCTCGCGCGTGCGCGCCGCGATACATAGCGAGTAGCCCTCGCGCGCGAGTGCGAGCGCGATCGCGCGCCCGATGCCACGGCCGGCGCCGGTGACGAGCGCGACCGGATGCGGATGCTCTTCGCGATGGTCTCGGGGATGCTCTTGGGCCACTTCCGCTATCCCCTCATCGTACGCGGCAGCATAAACTGAGTCGTTGCAACTTGCACAGGCTCGCATCATAACGTGAGCATTCGGGGCGCGGCCACATAGCGGGGAGAGGAATGAATCGCCAATGAATCGGCAAGTCTTCCGCGAGTACGTT
>DATGKG010000382.1:0-5187 GCA_035294805.1 Binataceae bacterium (SeqCode)
CGCGAGATCATCGGCAAGGACGCGCGTCCGTACTGAGCGGCCAATGGCGACCAGGCACGAGTGGCCCGCGACATGGAACGCCAACTGGATCTGGTCCGAGTTGCCGCCGCGCGGATTGCCGGCGCTCGCGCCCGCCGCGACTGTACCCAAGGAATTGTGGAATCGATTCTGTTATCTGCGCCGCAGCTTCGATCTCGATAAGGTTCCGGCGTCGGCGCCCGCGCGCGTCACAGCTGATTCGCGCTTCATCCTGTATGTGAATGGCGTCGAGGTCGCACGCGGTCCCACGCGATCGATTCCCGAACGGCTCGCCTGGAGCGAAGTCGATCTCGCGCCCTATCTGCGTCGCGAAAAAAATGCGTTGGCTGCGCTGGTGCGATTCTATGGCGCTCCGATGCCGTGGTGGCGTCCTGCGCCAGTGAGCTTTCAGCTTGGCGTCGGCTCGTTCGCGTTCGAGGCTCCCGCACTCGCGATTTCGTCGGATGCGAGCTGGAAATCGTATCGCGCGCCGTATCTGCAAAATGTTCCGCGCGTGCGAATGCTTCCGGTTCCGCCGATCGAGATAGTCGATGGACGCGACGACGCGACGGGATGGACGACCGCGGAGTTCGACGATTCGAGCTGGCAGCCGGCGGTGATTTTGTCGGCGGGCACCTTCGCGTCGAATCGCATTCGACCGCCCGTCGAGCCGTATACCGCGATGGAGCACGACGACATCGCGCCGCTCACGGCGATCGAAGTGTCGTTCACCGAAAAAAGTCGGCGCACCATCGCGTCGACCGATCTGGATCCACTCGCCGCGTACGATGCGTTAAACGATTCGGCCTCCGGCGACTCCGCCATCACATATGAAACTTCCGAAACCCTTGCGACGCCGTGGGTTGAAGCGAGCGGGTCGCGCGGTTCAATTATCGATATCTATGTCGGCGAGGATCTTCGCCAAGATCTTGGCGATGATGGCGCGGTGGAGATTCGTCCGCGCCACTACGTGACCCGATATATTCTTCGCGGCGACGGAATTGAGCGCGTTGAAGGTTTCGAGGCGGTTGGCTTTCGCTATGCGACGATCATCGTACGTGGAAGTGCTCGCGTACATCGCGCGGGCGCGATCGAGCGGCGCTATCCGCGCTCAGGCAACGCATCGTTTTCATGTGACGATGATCGCCTCAACCAAATCTGGCGCGTCGGCGCGCGCACCCTCGACCTCTGCTCGACCGACGCGTTTCTCGATTGTCCCGGCCGCGAGCAGCGCGCGTGGCTGGGCGATTCCTATGTGCATGCGCTGGTCACTTACGTCACCAACAGCGATTGGCGTCTGGTCCGGCGTCATCTACGGATTTGTGCACATTCGCGCCGCGGCGACGGCTTGCTCGGGATGGTCGCGGTGGGAGATTTCTCGACCTCCTCGACCACGATTCCCGATTACTCGCTGCATTGGGTGCGCGCGCTCGCACGCTACTTCGAATACTCCGGCGACACAGCGCTGATTCGCGAACTGGCTCCAGAAGCCATCGGCGTGCTTGCGGTTTTCGAGCGATATCGCGCCCGCGACGGCCTCCTTCGCGGGATGCCGGGCTGGATTTTCATCGATTGGGCGATGACCGAGAAATCCGAGGTCGTCGGTGCGCTCGACGCGCTTTACACTGCGACGCTGGATGACTTCGCGATGCTCTGCGAGCGCGCGCTCAAGGACTTTCATTCGGCCGCGACCTATAGATCGCAAGCAATGCGTACACGCGAGGCGTTCCAGCTGCTGTGGGATGACACTGCCGGCGCCTACGTCGACGCCGCCGACGCGCATAGGCCGCTTAAACGCGTCAGCCAGCAAACGAACGCGATTGCAATTGTCAGCGGGTGCGCGCGGCGCGATCACTGGGATCGCATTTTGAAAAACATCCTGGACGAGAGCCGGCTCGCGATCACGCCGACCATTTCCGATGATCGCACGCCGTACATCATGCAGCGGATGAATCCGGCCGACTACATGAAGTTCGACGCGGAAACTGACATCGTCGCCGCGCAGCCGTTTTTCTGCGCGATTTTGCATGATGCGGTCGTGCGCGCCGGGCGGCGCGATCTGATTCCCGATCTGTGTCTCAAATGGTGGCCGCAGATCGAGCGCGGCAACACCACCTTCGAGGAATACTGGAGCGGGCCTGCCGGCGAGGCGAGCCGATGCCACGCGTGGTCCGCAACGCCGACCTATGATTTGACGACCCACGTCCTCGGCGTGCGTCCGATGGAGCCCGGATACCGCAAGGTCGCGATTCATCCGCACTTCGGCAAACTTGCGAGACTCGCCGGACGAATTCCGACCCCGCACGGCATGATCGAGGTTTCTTTCGAGCGCGACCAAACGGGAACGATCACTATTCCCGCGGGCATCGAGGCCGATGTCTACTTCGAAGACGCGGACCTTCGCGGCGGCGCTTTTACGAGCGGAACGCATACGATCGGCCGCGGCCGCCGGTTGCGCCCCACCCCGCTGTGAATTTTTCCCTCGCACAATTGGCCGACCCGATGCCATCAATGCTATGCAACGGTGATGCTGTCGCCCTATCGCGTACTCGATCTCACCAACGAACGTGGACTGCTATGCGCGCAAATTCTCGGCGATCTCGGCGCCGACGTCATCAAGATCGAACCGCCGGGCGGTTCGCCGGCGCGTAAGATCGGTCCGTTCTTCGAGGACCAGCCGGATCCGAATCGGTCGCTCTTCTGGTGGTCGTATAACCGCAACAAACGGAGCATCACGCTCGACTATGCGCGCACCGACGGACGCGAGGTTCTGTTTCGGCTCGCGAAGGATGCGCATTTCATTATCGAATCTGACAGTCCCGGATATCTCGCTTCTCTCGGTCTCGGCTATGCCGATCTGGCCGCGAAAAATCCCGCGCTCATCGGAGTATCTATCACGCCCTTCGGCCAGGATGGTCCCAAGGCCAACTACGCGGACGCCGATTTGGTGATTCTTGCGGCTGGCGGGCCGCTGGTGCTGACGGGCGACGACGATCGACCTCCCTTGCGAATCAGCGTGCCGCAAGGTTACTTGCACGCGTGCGCGGACGGCGCGGTCGGCGCACTCGCGGCCCATCACGAGCGATGTCTTTCAGGATTGGGGCAGCACGTCGATATATCCGCTCAACAGTCGCTCGCGCTCGCGACGCAATCGGGCATCCTGGCGGCGCCGTTCGGCGCGGACCAGTTTCGCCGGCTCGCCGGCGGCGTGAAATCCGGCGCGATGTTCTCGCAATCGCGATGGCCTGCGAAGGACGGCTGGATCTCGTGCACCTTCCTCTTCGGTTCGGCGCTCGGCGTCTTCACGACCAAGCTGATGCGCTATCTGGGCGAACAGGGATGGTGCGACGAAGAGACCGCCCACAAGGACTTCATTGGATTCGGCCAGGCGCTCGCGACCGGCGTCGAGCCGATGTCCGAGTACGCGCGCGTGCGCGGTATCCTGGAGTCATTCACCGCGGCCCATACCAAGGACGAGTTGATGCGCCTGGCGCTGGAGAAGGGTTTTCTGTTCGCGCCGGTAACGACGATCGAGGAAGTTGCGGAGAGCCCGCAACTTCGTGCGCGCGACTATTTTCAGGACCTCGAGCATCCTGAGCTCGGACGCTCATTTCGTTATCCCGGTCCGTTCGTCAAATTCAGCGAGTCGCCGATTCGATATCGGCGCCGTCCGCCGCTGATCGGCGAGCACAATCGCGAGATTTATTGCGGCGAGATGGGCATGTCGGATCGCGAATTGTCGCAACTGCAGGCGGGAGGAGTCATCTGATGGCGCGGCGACCGCTCGAAGACGTCAAGATTCTGGACTTCATGTGGGTGATGGCCGGTCCGGCCGGAAGCCGGATGCTCGCGGATTACGGCGCAGTGATCGTCCGCGTCGAATCGCCCACGCGCATCGACACCGCGCGCACGCTGGCGCCGTATCGGCACAATCAAATCGGTCCCGATGCTTCCGCGTTGTTCGCCAATTGCAACGCGGGGAAGTTCGGAATCACGGTTGATATCGGCAATCCACGCTCGCGCGAGGTGATCTTCGATCTCATCAAATGGGCCGACGTCGTCACCGAGTCCTTCTCGCCCAAGGCGATGCGCGCGTGGGGACTGGACTATCCGGTGATTCGCAAAATCAAACCCGACATCATCATGCTCAGCACCTGCCTGATGGGACAGACGGGGCCGCTGGCGACGTTCGCCGGTTTCGGGAATCTCGCGGCGGCGATTGCCGGTTTCAACAATCTCACCGGATGGGCCGATCGCGCGCCGGCGGGCCCGTTCGGCGCGTACACCGATTATGTTTCTCCGCGTTTCACCGCGATCGCGATTATGGCCGCGCTCGAATATCGGCGGCATACCGGCAAAGGGCAGTACATCGATCAGTCGCAGGCGGAGGCGTCGCTGCATTTCCTCACCCCGGCGCTGCTCGACTTCAGCGCCAACGGACGAGTGCAGACCGGTGCCGGCAACAGCGATCCGTACTTCGCGCCGCACGGTGTCTATCCGGCGAAGGGCGACGATCAGTGGCTCGCGATCGTGTGCCGCAGCGAAGACGATTTCCGCGCGCTATGCGAAGTGATGAAGCGTCCGGCGCTTGCATCTGATGCGCGTTTCAAGACGATGGCACATCGGCGCAAGAACGCATCCGCGCTGGATGAGATCATCGGCAATTGGACCCGCGGGCTGGAGCCTCGCGAGGCCGAGCGGATGCTGCAGGCGCGCTTGATCCCCGCGCATGCGGTGCAAAACAGCGTCGAGTTCTATGATGATCCGCAGATCAGGCATCGCGGACACTTTGTCGAGCTGCCTCATCCGACCTATGGCGACACGATCGTGGAAGGTCCGCGCGCGAAGCTCTCGCGAACGCCCGCGCAGGCGCGTCGCGCGGCGCCGACGTTGGGCCAGGACAATCAGTACGTGCTGGAGAAGATTCTCGGTTACGACGAAGAGCGCATCGGCGAGATGGTGGCGTCCGGAGTCCTTGGATAATTTCTAGAACAGATGGCGGCCGCCGTCGACGCGGAGGCATTCGCCGGTCACGAATTCGGTCTCGATGAGAAACAGCGCCGCGCGCGCGATTTCCTCGGCGCCGCCCCATCGCCGCAGCGGCGTTGCCTCGATGACGCGCGCGGTTTCCTCGGCCGTAAAATCCGGCGGCGCGAGAATCGGACCGGG
>DATGKG010000383.1:0-2410 GCA_035294805.1 Binataceae bacterium (SeqCode)
GCACAATTCCAAAAGTGCGACGTCGCGAAGGCTGCTGACGTCGCCGCGCTGATCGCATCGGCGGTGAAGGCATATGGCCGGCTCGATTGCGCCTTCAACAACGCCGGCATCGGCGGCAAGCAGCGCAAGACCGCGGACTACGACGAAGAGGAATGGGATCGCATCATGAATGTGAATCTTAAGGGCGTGTGGCTATGCATGCGCGCCGAGATCAAACAGTTCCTCGCGCAAGGATCGCCCGGCGCGATCGTCAACACCGCATCTGCCGCCGGACTTATCGCGTCACACTCGATGCCGGCCTACACCGCGGCCAAGCATGGCGTGGTAGGTCTCACCAAATGCGCAGCGATCGAGTACGCACGCACCGGCATTCGCATCAATGACGTATGTCCCGGGATCATCGACACACCGCTGGTAGCCGACATGGTCGCGCAGGTTCCGAAGCTCGCGGGACGCCTCGATGGTCTCGAGCCGGTCGGCCGCAAAGGACGTCCCGAAGAAATCGCGGAAGCCGTTGCGTGGTTGTGTTCCGATCGCGCGTCATTCGTGACCGCCGCGTCGATCTCCGTCGATGGCGGCATCACCGCGCAGTAGCGGCAGGAGAATCCTGTGAGTCAAAGGATTAGCCCCGAGAAGATCGAGGACTATCACGCGCATATCTATTACGAGGCCAACACGCGCGATGTCGCCGCGGAGTTGCGCGAGGACATCGATTACAAATTTACCGTCGAGCTGGGACGCTGGCACGACGAGCCGATCGGACCGCATCCGCAATCGATGTATCAGGTGAAATTCGCGACCAAAGAATTCCCGCGCATCGTGCCGTGGCTGATGCTGAATCGCAGCGGCCTCAGCATCCTCGTGCATCCCAACAGCGGCGACGCTTACCAGGATCATGCGACCCATGCGCTATGGCTCGGCGACAAGCTTAAGCTGCGGCTCGACGTACTGCGCGACCTTATCGAAAAGGAGCGGCGCGCAAAGAAGTAGCTTCGCGCCTCAGCGATTCAGTTCCGGCAGCACGTGCTTGCCGATCAGCTCCATGCTGCGCGTGATCTTGCTGTGCTCCAGGCCTCCGAACTGCACCCACGTCAGCATCTGATCGACGCCCATCTCGCGATAGGTGCGGAACAGCTTCAGTATCTCGGCGGGAGTTCCTACCGCGATGATGCCATCCCGGATGCGCTGCTCGACGTCGCCGGCCATCGCACCCGCACGCGCCTGCTGCGTGAGATACTTGTAGGACTCCGCCTTGCGCTCGTGTCCTTTTTCGGCCCACGGCAGAAATAATTCGGCGCCGAGCTGCGCGACGACATCCAATGGCTTGGTGACATCGGCGACCGCCTGCTCATGAGTCTCCGCGCAGTAGGTCTGGATGAGCACCGCCGACTGATCGTTGATGACATCCGCGATGGGCTGCGCGTGCTTCACGGCTTCCTTATACTTGGCGATGCGCGGCGCGACTTCCTCAGGCTTACCCGTCACGAAGCCGAGCATGCCGAGTCCTTTGCTTCCCGCCAGCGTGAACGTTTCGGGATTGGTCCCCGCGAGCCACATCGGTGGGTGCGGCTTCTGCACCGGCTTCGGCACCACATAGCTCTTCGGAATGTTGTAGAAGCGGCCCTTGTACTCGATGTAGTCATCCTTCCACGCTCGCACCAGCACCTCGACCGCCTCGGCCCACATCGCTTGCGTGTCGTCAGGATTCACCTCGAACCCGTCGAGTTCCTGCAACGTCACCGCGCGGCCGGTCCCCAACTCGACGCGTCCGCCGGTAAGGATGTCCAACACCGCGGCGCGTTCCGCCACTCGCAGCGCATGGTTGAAGTTGCGCGGCAGCAGCGCGATGCCGTGTCCGATGCGGATGTTCTTGGTGACCTGGCTGAGCGCGCCGAACAGAACCTCGGGCGCCGGGCAATGCGACCATTGCGGCAACAGATGATGCTCGACCGCCCACACGTAACCCCATCCGAGCTTGTCCGCGAGCATCACTTGCTCGATCACTTCGCGATACGCGCGCTGCTCGATGCCGGGTGTCCATGGTTTCGGAATCTGAATCTCGTACAGCAGGCCAAGTTTCATGAGGGTTCCTTTTTTCTTGGTTGGTTAGTTGCGAGGACGAAGTTTCAAAAACTCCGGATGCCGAAATGGTTCGCCCGGTTTCACCGTTTCGCCAATCTTTGCGAGCGCCGAACGCGTATCCTCTTGTCCCGGCTCGCGCTGAAACGGCGGCGTGGTCGCCGCGACATCGATGCGCCGCACGTATACCGAGTCATCGCCGAAAAATCGCAATGACAATGTTCGCCGCCGGATACTTCCGTGCGTCGCCGCGCCACCGTGCAGCATGCCCGTATGGAACACCAGCACGTCGCCAGGATTCACCGCCCACGACACGATGTCCCACTTGTCG
>DATGKG010000384.1:0-9619 GCA_035294805.1 Binataceae bacterium (SeqCode)
ATCAGTTTCCCGCCGAGTATCGCGGCGATATCTTCGCGGCGGAGCACGGCTCGTGGAATCGCGAGCGCCGCACCGGCTACAAGGTCATTCGCGTCATCATGCGCGACGGCAAGCCGACCGGCGAGTACGAGGATTTCATGACCGGCTTCGTCACTGCCGATGGCGACGTGTGGGGGCGTCCGGTCGGCGTCGCAGTCGCTCACGACGGCTCGTTGCTGGTGACCGAGGACGGTAACGACACGCTGTGGCGAATTTCATACGTCGGCGCGAAGTGATCATGCGCATCGTGCGCATCATTCGAATGACAAATCGACGCGGGTGGTCTTGCCCTTGTCGCTGATACCCTCGGCAGTCAGCTTCGGCGCCTCGAGGAACAACCGTCCGGGGTCGACCTTTTCGCTCATCCATTTGCGCACTGCGGCGGCGCGCGCATCGGCGAGGTGGTGCAGGTCCGCGTCGGTCACGTCAATGTGGGGCAGGAGAAGTTTCTTCATTTCATCGGGTGGAAGCGATTTGTCGAGGCCTAGGAAGTTCGTCGGCTTCGTGAACTTTGCCGCCTTGTAAACGCGCGACAGGTACTTCTCGTACTCCGACGGCGTCAGCTCGATACTGTCCGGATCGCCGCTGAGGCCCTTGTCCTTCATCTTCTCGGCCTTCATTTGCTCAAGCAGCTTCGCCTCGCGCAGGCCATCGTGATCGAGCGCGGGATCGACCCGCCCTTCGATGCTGAGTCGCAGCGACGGCCGCTGCTGGAGCGCGCTCGCAAAAGTTTCCAGCGACTTGCGCGCCTCGGGCGTGAGCGTCGCAAATCCGGGCGCGAACTCGACATAACCGAGCTGCTCACCGCCGTGAAATCCGGGAATCACCGACGCGAGCAAATTGAAAGGCGCCGTCGCCGCTTTGATGATGATGGTTTTCAGCGCACCCAGAATCACGTCGGTCACACTGAATTTCGGATCCGACAGAGAACCCGACACCGGAATGTTGAGATCGATTTTGCCGCTGGAATCTTTCAGCAGCGCGATCGCGAGGCGCAGCGGAATCTTGCTGGTCTTGGCGCCCGGGAGCGGTTCTCCGAACGTCAACTGATCCAGCAGGATGTGATTCTCCGCGGTCAACTGCGCGTCCTTCAAAATGTAGTGAACATTGACCGTGAGCGTGCCTTTCACGATCGGATAGCCGGCGTAGGTGTTCGAGTAAGGCGTCAGCCCCGTAAGTTCGATGCCGTCGGCTTTCGCCGTGATGTCGAGCGACGCTTTGGGCGCCAGCGGGTTCATCGCACCGCTGATATCGATCGGCGAGCTGCCGTTGACCTCGCCGTCGAGCTGAACCGGGGCCGGTTCAGTGGTACCGGTGCCGAACTTTCCGATTTTCCCGGCAATTTCGGTGAGGTCGGCCGAGTAGTTGGGTTGGATGAAATTATCCGAATAGTTCAGATGACCGTCCTTAAGCGCGATCTTGCCGACCTCGATATCGGCATTCGACGCCGGCGCGACCGCGGGCTCGCTCGGCGCAGGCGCGGGTGCCGCGCCCGGCGGCTGCTCCGTGCGCGTCAGCGAAGTCGGCGGCGCCTTCTCCGATGCGACCACATCTTTCAGGTTCAGCGTGCCGTCCTTGCGCAGAATGACGCGCGCGTAGAAATCGTCGAGTCCGATCGCGCCGATATGCGCGTATAGCGGCCCCGCGCCGGACTTCATATTGATGCGGGTGACATTCAGCTTCCTCCACTGCACGAACGGATCGCCGGTGACCTTGTCGAGCACCATCACGTCGCCGAGCATTGCATCGCCCTTATAACTGACGCGAAAATCCTTATGCGCGCTATCGAGACCAAGCGCGCCCTTCATCGTGAGCGCTGCACTGGTGATGGTCGCGTTGAGCTTGCTCGCCGCATAAGGATCCACCGGTGCGAGATTAAGATGATCGGTGCTGATCTTGAGGTCAGCCTTAAGTGGAACCGGCGCCGCGGTGCCGGAGATCTGAAAGCTCCCGTTATTGTTGAGCGTGCCCGCGACCTCGAGCGCGATCGGCTTCGCGAAATCCTCCGAGACATCCTTCATATGAATGTTGAGCGGCGCGACAGTTAAATCTGCGCGACGAGGCGTGCTGTCGTCGATCACGCGCGCGGAAGTATTTTCCAGCGCGATTGACGAGACCTTATATGTCCACGGCGCTGACTTCGGGCTTTCAGCGGCCGGCGGCGGCGTCGCAACTTTTGCGCGAGGGATTTTCTTCGTCGCGGGCGTGGAGCTTCGAATCAATGATGCGAGGCTGATTTCGCCGCGCCGCCCGCGCCGCACAAACAGGTTGATGCCGTCGGCGTGGACCTCATTGATGACCGCGTGATGCGCCGCCAGATCGAATTGCGCGAGCGCGACGGCGAAAGTCTTCCATTGAATCGGAGTCTCACGCTTCGGGTCATCCACCTTCAGATCGTCAATCGAAACATTCGCCGGCTCGACGTGAATGTTGAACGGGCCGTGGGCGAAATGAGCGATCAGATTGGCGTGCGCGTTGAATTTTCCGCTCGCGATATTGCCCATGAACGTCGGCTGCGCGAATCCCTGCACGCCGGGCAGATCGATCTGATCGATCGTCACCTCGCTCGTCGCCTGCGATTGTGCGAGGTTGACCGCGCCTTTGACCGCGATGGTTCCGCCGCTCGCGAGCTTCGCGCCGACATCGAATGGCGCGGGCGTCTGTCCATTGAGATGAAAATTCTGCAAGCCGATGTGAATGTTCTCGAGTGAAACCGCATTCGGCATCGGGTTGCGATTGTCGGTCAGCTTGACGGTGCTGTTCGCCATCGCGAATGACGCGAGCGACACATCCATCGCGCTTTTCTCCGCAGGTGCTTCCGCGGTTTGCGTCAGCGGCACCGCCGGCGCGGCGACGGTCGGAGAGGCAGATGGCGCGGGCGTGGCTCCCATCGCCGACGCGAGGTTGTTGGTTCCATCGGCGTTGAGCGTGACGTGCGTGACCAGTCCATCGACCCAGATTTTTCCAAGTGCGATGACGTTTTCCAGCGGCTCAACATCGGTGAGCTTCACTTCCGCGTGGCGCAGCTCGACTAAAGGAGCATCCGCCGCGTCATGCACCGCGAGCTGATCGAGCGCGACCGCGCCGTTCACGGCAATCCGCGGATGCGCGCCAGGCCCCGTCGCATTGACGAAATGCAACTGGAGGTCGGATGAAAGCGTGCCCGATGGAATTTTGATCGCAATGCGTTTCGGCGCATATCCGAGGTAGCGCTGCAGGTCGAGCTTATGCAGCTTGAGCGCGACTACCGACTCGGGAGGATTCGCGAACGGCTTGGCGAGACCGGCGATGCGCAAGGGGCTCCCATCGACGAGCATCTCGAGCAACGGCTGCACGTAGATATCGACATCGGCAGGCAGGTTGGCGATAAACGGAATCCCAAGCTGAATATGCTCAATCTTATGCTGAGTGGCGAGCACCTGATCCTCGAATCGAACGTCGCCGTCGGTCAGCCGGATGTTCGACACCGCGAAGCGCATCGGCTTAGCCGCAGGTTTTTCTTTCGGCGGCGGCGGAGGATTTGGCGATTCGAGCAGGTCGGAAAAATTGAAGCGCTGCTCCGCCACACGCACGATGTGAACCGAGGGCTTGGTGATGGAAACTTCCTTGATCACGGGCGCGAAGCGAAAAATCGAAGTCCACGAAACGCGCACGCGCAGATGACCGACATCGACGAATGACTCCGCGCCAGCGGGCTCGCCGATGTGCAGTTGATCGACATCGAGGCGCAGCGTGTAAAGGTTGAATCCAATGCGGCCGACGCTGACCGGACGCTTTAACTGTTTGGCGATTTGTCCGACAAGGAGCCCATGCAACACCATCGGCACAGCGAAATACGTCACCACGCCGAGCAGGACGATAAAGATCGCCGCGCCGATCCCGATACGGCGCGCGCGCCGCGTGCGAGCGATGCCGATCGCGCGGTTTCCCAACGCGCTCGCGCGCTCCACACCTATTTCGCCCCACTTGCGCAGGTCGCTCATCTGCTCGTCGCACTCCCCTGGGGAGCGGAACTGTAACATCCTGCCGCGCGTTCTGGCGATGCTTGCGAGAACCTCGCGGATGAGGGAAACGGATTGAATGGCGAATGACTACGACGTCATCATCGTAGGCGCGGGCTCGGCGGGCGCCGTGCTCGCGGCGCGTCTATCGGAGGATCGCTCGCGGCGCGTGCTGCTGCTCGAGGCAGGCCCCGATTATTCTTCCGCGCAACAGCCGAACGAGATGCGGCTCGCGAATCCGGCCGGAATTATTCTCGCCGGCGAAAATCTCCAGCAGTTCATGTGGGGCGCGCTCAAGGCCCGCCGCACCGATATCCAGCAGCCGATGATCTACTGGCGCGGACGCGGTGTCGGCGGCAGCTCCGCGGTCAACGGGCAGATCGCGATTCGCGGAATGCTCGACGATTTCGATATCTGGGCGAGCGAGGGGTGCGCGGGATGGTCGGGCGCCGAGGTGCTTCCTTACTTCATCAAGCTCGAGGACGACCTCGACTTTGGCGACGAGCCATATCATGGCCGGGGCGGCCCGATTCCGGTCATGCGCACGCAGCAGGAGGAGTGGGGCGGTGTCGACAAGGCGCTGCGCGATGCGTGCCTCGCGTTGGGCTATGGATGGTGCCCGGATCACAACGCGCCGGAGGGCACCGGCGTGTCGCCCTACGCGATGAATCGCCGCCATAACGCGCGCGTGTCGACGAACGACGGATATCTGGAGCCGGCGCGGGGGCGCGAGAATTTGCGCATCATCGGCGACGCGCTGGTGGATAGCATCGAGTTCGACGGACGCGCGGCGGTCGCGCTGCGCGTCCGTACGCGCGAAGGATGGCAGCGCATCGAGGGCGGCGAGATCATCCTTTGCGCGGGCGCGATTCATTCGCCCGCGATTCTGATGCGCTCGGGCGTTGGACCCGCCGATGATTTGCGCGAGTTGGGAATTCGCGTCATCGCGGATCTTCCGGTCGGCCACGATCTCATCGACCATCCGATGATCGCGATGAGCATGGCGCTCAAGGAGTCCGCGCAATGCCGCACGATCGAGGCGCGTCATACGAATTGCGCAGTGCGATACGATTCCGGCCTCGGCGGGGCCGGCCACAACGACATGTTTCTGCTCGCGATGAACCTGCTCGGGTACAGCGAGCGGACGCTCGGCTACGGCTTCATCTGGATGACGGCGTACCAGACTTACTCGCGCGGCGTGCTCCGCATCACCTCGCGCTCGCCGGAAATCGATCCGGAGTTGCGCTTCCGGATGCTGAGCGAGGAGCGCGACCTGGTCCGCATGCGCGACGGGATGCGACGTCTCCAGGAGCTGTCGCATCATCCCGCGATTACGCAGGTCGCGGAGCGCATCGGCTTCGGCAATCCGCTTCTCATCACGCAAGGCATTTCGGAGTTGCCGCCCGACGGCGCGGCGCTGGATCAGTGGATGATGGCGAACTGCTTCGATTCGCAGCATGGCGCGGGAACGTGCCGCATGGGTCCCGCGTCGAATCCGCGCGCGGTGGTCGATCCCGATTGCCGCGTGATCGGGCTCGAGCGGCTTCGAGTTATCGATTGTTCGGTGATGCCGGAGATCGTGCGCGCCAACACGCATCTGAGCACCGTGATGATCGGCGAGATGATGGCCGACCGCATCCGCGGCCGGCGCGCGACCTCCTGACTATTTCGTGCGAGGGGCGGCAGGCGACCCGTCGTAGTGGCGCAGCAGGTCGGAAGGATCGCGATACGTGGCGATGCATCCGGCGGCGCGAAGATGCTCGTCCGGAAATCCGCCGCACAACACGCCGATAGTACGCAACCCGGCGCGGCTCGCCGCGACCGCATCGTACGGCGTGTCGCCGACAACGATCGCTTCGATGGAAGTCACGCCCGGCAATCGCTCCATCGCGGCTTGAAAGATATCCGGATGCGGTTTGGACTTGTCCGCGTCGTCCGAGGTCGTGGCGCCGTCGATCAGGTCGGCAATGTGCGCGATACTTTTGTAACTTTCGAGTTCATCGCTCTTGCAAGAAGATGCGAGCACGATTTTCTGACCGCATGAGCGGACGTGCTGAAAGAGTTCGCGCACTTGCGGAAACGCGCGCGCCTGCGGCAGGTAGCTGCGCTTGAACAGCTCGCTTCGATACTTTTCGATTTCCTCGCCGCAACTCTCAAGCTCCTTTTTGGAAAGAAATACCGGTAGCAGTTGATCGCCGCCTTTTCCGATTTGCGAGCGGATTTTCTCCAACGCGAACCTATGGCCGAAGTGCTCGAAAGCTTCCTGCCATGCGCGCGCGTGAAGGTCGACCGTGTCTATGAGGGTACCATCGATATCGAAGATGAGGGCTTTGATCATGATGCTCCAGCGCGATCCGGGGAGTGAGAATCAGCTATGAGATCGACGAAGCGGAGCGGAAGATTATTTGGACGCGGGAGCGATCTTGAGCGCGGCGATAAAGCTCTTCATTCTCTCGATCGCCTCGGCAAGGTTCTGTTCGTTGGTGCGGCCCGAACGCGCGCGCGGTTTGAACGAATGGTCGCCGTCCGCGATCCATGCGATACGAATGGTGCGCGCGAGTTTGTACTTCGCGACTTCTTCGGGCAGCCCAAACGTATCGCGCGTGCCTTGAACGATCAGCGCGGGCGTGCGCAGCTTCTGAAGATGCGCGGTGCGAAGGCGCGCAGGCGATCCGGGCGGATGAAACGGATAACCGAGACAGACCAGACCGGCGACCCCGGCCTCATCGGCGACCATGCTGGCGATGCGTCCGCCCATCGACTTGCCGCCAATGACGACCCGGCCCGGCGCGCCCGCGTTAGCGATCACATCGCGCCAGCTTTGCATCAGCACCGCCTCGCGATCGGGCGCGCGCCCCTTGCCGCCGCTGCGTCGCGCCGCCATGTAGGGAAACTCGAATCGCACCACGCGCACGTCCTTGCCCGCGACGCCCTCGGCGATCGCATTCATGAAGGGATGATCCATCGGAGCGCCCGCACCGTGCGCGAGAATCAGCACGATGCGCGCATCCTTGGCGCCGTTCACTATCATCGGAACACCGCTGGACGCGGGAGCTTCCATGCTCATCGCGTCTGAGTAACCATGATCGTGCGCGCTTGTCCAATACGATGGCGGAATTCCACGAAACGATACCGCTCGATCGATTGCCGCCCGGCAAAGGCAAGGTTGTGCGCATCGCCGGCAAAGACATCGCGCTGTTCAACGTCGAGGGAACAATCCACGCGACTGACGACGCGTGTCCTCACGCGGGAGTTTCGCTAGGTTCGGGCAAGCTTCGCGGAAACATCGTGACCTGTCGCGGCCACGGGTTTCAATACGACGTGACGACCGGCAGTTGCGTCACGATCGCGGGGCTCCGCGCTGTATCGCATCCGGTGCGCATCGTCGATGGTAAGATCCAGGTTTCGATCTGAATCACCTTAGTCTGCCGCGACGGAATCGACCGAGAACAACGGCGTCGAGGCCTCTTCGGCATTCGCACTGCGTGGATTAGGGAACCTAATCGCGCGCCAACACACGAGCACTAGTGGAAGCGTTCCGCCGACAATGAAGAGCGCATCGCCGGGCAGTCTCATCCACTCGAGAAAGTGTATCCACGGGGTCGTGATAAACTGCGGCGCTCGCGCATGCCAGTATCCGACATTAACCGCGTCGTAAAGCTGCACGATTCCGACCGGAAACAGGTTGAAAAACGCCATCCACCCAAGGCCGATGTTTAACGACCAAAATGAAATCCCCGCGAGACGATCGCTCCACGCCTCGGGACGTGTGAGGTAGCGGGTGCAGAACAGCAGCAGTCCGATCGCCAGCATCCCGTATACTCCCATCATCGACGTATGCGCATGATTCGCGGTGAGCCCCGTCCCGATTTCGTAGTAGCTGACGATTGGGAGATTGATGAGGAAGCCAAACACCCCGGCGCCAAGGAAATTCCAGAATCCAGTCGCGATGAGAAACCATACCGCCCATCGATGCGGATGACGTTCGCCGGCGACGGAGCGCTCGCCCGATCGCATAAAGGCCCAGGCCTCAAGGGTGAGCATCAGAAGCGGGATGACCTCCATCGCAGAGAAGGCCGCGCCCAGCGCCATATGAACCGCCGGGGTGCCGCTGAAATAGAGATGATGCATCGTGCCGACCACACCGCCCATCGAATAGAGAATGATGTCGAGGTAGATAACCCGTACCGCGGTGCGCTCCATGACCATCCCCAACAGCACGAACAGGTAGGCGACGATTACGGTGGTGAACAGCTCAAGAAAATCCTCGACCCAAAGATGAACCACCCAGAAGCGCCAGAAGTCGGCGATCACGAAAGTTCCCCGCGAGTTCACCAGCAAGCCAACCGCATAGAAGGCCGGGATTGCCAGCGCCGCATAAAACAACAGCCACGGCAAATTGCCGTATGCGTTGCCGCTCAGCGGGGCGCGCAGACCCCGCCATAAGATGAAGACCCACAGGCCGAGTCCCACCACCAGCAGGATTTGCCATAGCCGCCCGAGGTCCAGGTATTCCCAGCCTTGATCGCCGATCCAGAACCATGAAGCTCCGAGGTAGCCCTGAATGCTTGCGTATTCGCCAATCAAACTGCCGAAGACGACGATCGCGACGGCTACCACCAAAACGATCGTCAGCGCCGCCTGATGACGAGGTTCGCGGCCCGCGATCAAGGGTGCAATGAATATTCCGATCGCGAGATAGGAGGCCGAGACCCAGAAAATCGAAAGCTGAACGTGCCACGTGCGCACCGCGTTATATGGGAGCATCCGCGACACGTCGACACCGAAGAAGTTCGCAGGTTCCGCGCGGTAATGCTCCGCCAGCCCGCCGACCAGCGCCTGAAGCACGAATAGCAAAGACGCGATCAGCAGAAACCATACGACCGCTCGCTGCGCCGGCGTCGCCGCGAAGTTCTCGACCGGCAGGAATCGCAGCGGCAGGCGGCTCTCATTCCATCCCAGCCAGTCGTAGCGTCCAAAGAAGTACAACACCGCACCGGTACCGCCCAGCAGGAACAGGATTGATATGACGCTCCAGGTAACTGCGTTTGCAGTCAGTACATTTCCCGCGAGCGGGTCCGGCGGCCAGTTGTTAGTGTAGGAGTAGCTCTGCCCTGGACGATTGGCGGTCGCTGTCCACGCCGTCCAGGCAAAGAAATCGGCCATCTGCCGGATTTGATCGGAGCTGGGAATCGATCGCGCCTGTAGCCCTGCGGCGGCGTGATCGGCAGAAAACATATGCTGATAAAATCCGACCAGCTCCTTGTGGGCGCCGCCGCGCGCATCGCTCCAGTGCAAAGTGCCGCTGCCGGCATCAAAAGTATTGCCGTGAAGCTCCGCGACGACCTGGGCCTCGACCGATCCGCCGCCGCCATTGCGGTAGTGCTCCGTCAGAAACATCGCCGTGCGATGCAGGTATTGCGCGGTGAAGTCGGGGCCTAGATATGCGCCATGACCATAGATGGTTCCGTACTCCATCACCCCGTAGCGCTGGAATACGTTCATTCCGTCGAGGATATCGTTGCGGGTGAACAACGTCTCTCCGCTCGCGGTGGTAACCTGCGCCGGTATCGGCGGCT
>DATGKG010000385.1:0-3782 GCA_035294805.1 Binataceae bacterium (SeqCode)
CAAGCTGGTTTCGAGCAACGTCTACCAGGCGTACCAGTCGGTGCAAGATCGCGTGGAGTCTAAACTGGTAGCCGCGACCAAGCTCTACCTCGCGACTTCGCCGCTTAACCAGATCGGTCCCATCGATCCGATGCAAACCGCGCAGGCCTTGATCGATCGCGGCGACGGTGAGACGGCGATGGCGGTGTTCAGGGCGGCCGGTATCAACGATCCTCGCGTCAAGCAGTTGATGGCGTCGGCGGAGGGGAAGTTGAAGCACGCGGAATCGACCAAGTGGCTCGGCAGGACACTCGGCGCGATGGCGGGCGACAATCCTGAGCAGGCCGGGGAGATGCTCGCGTCGTATGAGAAAAGTTCCGCGGCGGAGCCCGCGCGTGCCGATGCGATCCGGCGCGTGCTCGCGAGCTATCCGCATCAGGAGGCGCGCTCGCCGTATGCTTCGATCATCGCGAGCGATGTTCCCGGACTCGATCATTCGGCATTCGTGGCGATGGTGACGCAGCTCTTCAGCGACGAAACTGGCGCCGCACCCGATGAGGTGATCGTCAGCGCTGCGACGATTAGCGTACAAGACAAGGACGCAGCCAAGGGCATGAAGACGCATCTGGACGCGTATGCGCGGGCGCTCGGGCGCAGCGCGTGGGCGATGAGCCTCAAGTGCGGATGCGCGGCGAGCGCGATGTTGCAATCCGAAACCGCGGGGGCGCCGCTGCTCAAAGCGCGTTTCGAGCCCTCTTTCAAGGAGCCGGAAGTCGGGCTACCCTAGTGCGTTCAATCCGGGAGATTTTTGAGCGAAAGAGAAAACATCATGCAGCACTGCGCGATTTGCAAAAAGCATCAGTCGGTCGGCAACAACGTCAGCCACGCGAACAACAAGACCAAGCGCCGATGGCATCCAAATTTGAAGGAAGTTCGCGCTTCAGTTGGCGGCGGCGTCAAGCGGATGCTGGTATGCACGCGATGTATACGCAGCGGCAAGGTGCTGAAGGTCGCGTAGTGCGGCTAGATAGAAGCTACTTTCCCGATTCCTCGAACCGTCGAGCGCTTGGATTACCAGCGGCTGATCCTCGACTTCGACATTCGCCACCGCCAATAGGCTGCGACTCGAAGAAACGATCGTTTCACGGCTTAAGTGATAGGTGCCGAGGAGCCAGCCAACTTCGAGGATGACCGTTCTCGAAATGAAGATTCGCTCCTGCGTCTCAATACACGTGCACGTTCAACTTGGCTCGCATCGTCTTCGACGATGATGCGAACGAGGATGTTCGTATCCAGCGCGGTCACCGGTGTTTACGCGCCTCTTCCAAGACGCCTTCATCCATCTCTCGAATGCTTCGGCGCGGACCCTTATAATTGGCAATTCCGATTATGTCATCCCAAGTCAGGGTTTTAGCTGCCGGCTTGGGTTCCTTCTTCGGCTTAAGCAGAACGCCCTCGTCCATCTCCTCGAAAACGAATTGCGTTCCGGCCTTCCTTTTGCGCGCGGATCAAATTGCCTTGGGAATGGCAACCTGACCCCGCGCGGATAACTTCGTAATCTGGCTCGTCGGAACTTCCTCGCGACGATTGCCGCAACCGGCCCGCGCATAGACAAGGCGTCAAGGCTACAACAGCGCCGACAGCTTCTCCGGCGGGCGTGCGATGATCGCGCGACTGCTTTTGACTACTACGGGACGCTGCATCAGTTCCGGATGCTCGAGCAGCAGCGCGACAATTTTTTCTTTTTCGACGTAGTCCTCCGCCTTGAGGCCGAGCTCGCCGAAGCGCTTGTCCTTGCGCACGAGGTCAGCGGCCGGACCTTCCAGCATCGCGAGGATTCTCTCCAGCGCGTCGCGCGTCGGCGGCGTTTTGAGATACTCGATAACCTCGAGCTCGACACCGCGATCGCGCAGCAATTGCATCGCACCGCGTGAATTCCCGCAGGCCTGATTATGATAGATTGTCAGCTTCGTCATGTACTTTGCTCCATGAGCCAACAATATGCGCCGCCGCGCGAAGGCTCAAACCTTGCAGTTTTCGGATGACTCAGGAATGGATATCGAGAGGATGCTTCGCGCTAAAATTCCATGCGAGAGGATGAAAGAATCGATGTCGAATGCCGCTAGCCGGATTTTCCGCGCCGCGATGGTGCTCGCCTTGATGATCGGATTGGCCGCGCGCGCCGAGGCGGGGTTCGTGAGCGGCGTCTATACGAATCGCGCCGGAGCGCCGCTACCCGAACATCAACTGCATTTTCAAAATCGAGTGAGTGGAGACATGTACCTCGCGCGCAGCGGCGCCGACGGTTCCTTTTCCGCGGATCTTCCGCCCGGCATCTATGATCTCCGCGCCGAACGCGGGCTCGTCATCAAATCAAATATCGTCGTCGGTGACCTCGCGATGAACCTCGGGCGCGTGCGCGAGGGTGAGATGATCTCCGATTTGGTCCGCCGTCCGTTCGAGCGTCAGGGTATCGCGCCGGTACTGATAGATTCGGCTGCGCCGGCGACCGCTCATGTCGCGAACGCCGCGCCCGAGGGGTCAGGGACCGCGACTTTCTGGGCTCCTGGCAATCAGGGACCGATGACGGCGCCGCCGCCTACGACACACTGACCGCATTGCGGACGATAGCTGGCTGAAAGTGCGGCCTTACGCGACCATCCATATCCTTCACGCCGAAGCAAACCGAATGAATAAAATTCGGGCCCTTGCCTCGTGTTAAGAAACTATACAATATGTAGACATTGCCCGCGGTGATTGTTTCAGCGGAGTCTGTATCGCTCCCGAGCGGCGCGGAATCCCCGGAAACAGTTCCCGAGCTGGGCCAGTTTTCCGCAGGGGAGGTCATTTCCGTGGAACTGGAAGAACTCAGACAGCGATTGCTGCTTCGCTCCAAGTCGAGCGATATCCCGCCCATCGCACATCCGGTGCAAGTCCCGGATATCGCGCTCAGTCAGGCGGCCAGCAAGGTGAAATGGGAGACTACGCTCTCCCCCGAGGTCGCGGCTCGCGTTGGAACCGGTGCGAAGGCGGAAAACTCCAGGGCTGAATCTGCCGCCGGACAAAACCTCGAGAAGGAAACCTCCAGCCAAAAGGCCACCATCGAGAACCACGAAAAGGCAGCGGCACCCATGGCAACCGGGGCGGAACCGATTTCGATGCTGGCCAACAGCGTTCAGCATTTGTCCGAGCCGACCGAGGCATTTCGCGAGCACTTCGCAAACTTGGGCCGATTGCTGGAACCTATCGAGACCGCGACCGCATCGACGGAGCTGGCGCTCAAGCGCATCGCGGGGCTGCACGAACACCTATCGAGTCTCGCCGCCAACTTTCAGTCGGTCAAAGCCTTCGCCGAGCAGGTCAAAGCCTTGTCGGCCACCTTCGAGCCGATGAAAGGACTAAATGCGCAGCTCGAGATGGTTACGCAGGCGCTGTACGCCAGCGTGAAGGAAGTCGATGCCGCGCTGGCGCCAGTGAAAACCTTCCAGAGCAAGGTGCGCCAGTTGGCCGCCGCGCTCGATTCGATGGACAAACTGGAAGGGCAGATCTCCACGCTCGCGGAAACCTTCCGTCCCACGCCCGAGAAAGCCGTGCCCATAGCGCAGGCGGCGTAGTCCGTACCTTTCGATACCTCCGCGCGATTACCTCGGCCGGCGACATGAAGATGGTGTCGTCGGCCGAGGTCTCGTGATTTCATCTGACGCTGTTTGGCAACTAGGCGGCACGGGCTTCAAGATGGGCTCCGACTTCGGCCACACGCTATAAAGCTTGGGTCGATGTCGTGGAAAAGCATGGACAAGCGT
>DATGKG010000386.1:0-8458 GCA_035294805.1 Binataceae bacterium (SeqCode)
GTGCCACCGAAAATCCGCGGGTGTCGCGTCGCTGAGTGCCGATGGAGCCGGCGCAGGCATCGTCCCAGGATTCCGCCAACGGCCAAAGCTCTTCCTCTGGCAAGGCCACGCGCGGCATGCTCGCCATCCTTTATGACGGCGGATGCGAGATGTGCCGTACCAGCATCCAGGCGATCGAAAAGTTTGATTCATCCGGCAAGATCGAGCCGATCGATCTGCAAAGCTCCGAGGTGCGCGCGAAGTTTCCCGACCTCGCGATGAAGGACCTGCTCGAGGAACTGCACGCGGTCGACGATCAGGGGATGGTCTATCGCGGCGCGCGCGCGATCAATGAAATCCTGCGTCGCCAGCCCGGCATCAAGGGATGGCTCGCGTATGCGTGGTATATCCCCGGCTATGCTTGGCTGGCCGAGCGGCAATACAAACGCATCGCCGCGAGCCGCTATCAACGCGACGCGTCGGGCCACCTGATTCAGGGTGCCGATCATCACTGATGAGATTCCGGTTGCCAGCGTTCGCGATGTTGCTCGCGTTTTCGTTCGCGGGATGCGCGCCGCAGCAGCCCTATGTCGTCACGCCGCAGATTGACGACGCGAAAGCGCCGGCCGTGGTCGGCGATGCCTCCAGCGCTGAGGTGCCTCCGACCGCATCTGTGCGCGCGCTGCCATATAAGGGACGTCTCGTCGAGGGCGACCCGACCGAACTGCCGCCGGCAATCGCGAGCGCGCTGTCGAAAGATGCGCCGCTGACGTTTACCTACCGCGAGGAACTGACCCACGACGAGTATCACATCCCGACCATCGTCACCGCGTTCGATCCGGTGACGTATCTGGGAGCTCCACTGGGAGACTACGCGGTAACCGCATCCGCGACGCTTACGATTTCCGAGGGCAATCGCACCATCGCCGACTACACCGCGAGGGCGCGGGTTTCCAAATCCTGGAATGTTTATTCCGAGCCGAAGCATTCGGAGTTGGAGCGCGCGGCACGCGAAGAGGTACGCAAGCGAATCGAGCAGCGGCTCTATGCTGATGCGGACCGGGTCGCGCATTCGAGCGTCGCTCCCGCGCCGTCACTTCCCGAATGATTCGGTTACTGTTGATCCTTCTCATCGTCGCAGCGACTGGATGTGCGGTGCAGGGCACACCCTTCGAAAAAGCGCAGTCGCGATCGAATGAGCAAGTGGTATACGTCTATCGTCCCTACAGCTATTTCGGTTCGTTGTTGAAGCCCGCGGTGACGTGCGGTGATGAGAGCGCGCGCATCGGGCCGGGCGGCTATCACGCGTTTGTGATTCCGGCCGGCAAAGTGGCGTGCAGCGTCGAATCGACCGAAAACGCCGATGAGGTGGACATTCATCCGGACGCTCCGGTGCATTATATCCGCGAGGAAATCCCGCCGGGCATCCTGACCGGCCATCCGCATCTGAATCCCATCGACCACGACGTCGCGCAGACGGAGATCCAGAGCTGCTGCGCGGCCGAACAATGAAAGATTCGATGTAACCGTATCGACGCGCCGCCACATTTGGAGCATCAATCTGACGCACCGCCCTTAGAATGCTTCGCGTGGGTGCGCAGTGCGAGAGTATCCGTATGCGCAATGTTCTGCCGGCGTTCTGACTTTCGCTGTGACTCCTCCGAACCGGCCCGCCGAGCCAGCGTCCGAACCCGCTCTCCGTGACCTTCTAGTTTTTTCCTCCCTCGGTCCAAGCTGCTATCTTCGATGTGTGAAGCCGTTCCACATCTATAATTCGCTCAGCCGCAGCGTCGAAGAGTTCCATCCGCAAAACCCGCCCGACGTGAGCCTCTACTCGTGCGGGCCGACGGTGTATCTGCCGCCGCATCTCGGCAACATGCGCGCCTATCTTTTCGTCGACACACTGAGGCGCGCGCTCAAGTTCAACGGCTATCGCGTCTGCCACGTCATGAACGTCACCGATGTCGGCCATATGACCGACGATGCCGATTCGGGCGAGGACAAAATCGAGAAGACCGCGCGCGCCGAGCATAAGTCGCCGCGCGAAATCGCGGACCACTACCTCGGATTGTTCATTCGCGATATGGACGCGCTCAAGATTCAGCGCCCCAATGTGACCAGCCGCGCGACCGATCACATTCCCGAAATGATCGCGCTGACGGAGCGCATCATCGCGAACGGATACGCATACGTCACGTCGAGCGGCGTTTACTTCGACGTGGAGAAATGGCGCGGGCCCGACAAGATGGGGCGCTTGTCGCGGCAGAGCCTCGATGAGCAGGCGTCGGCGCAGCGCCTCGAGCATTCACCGGACAAGAAGAGTCCGCACGACTTTGCGCTCTGGATGCTCGCCAAGCCCGGTCATCTGATGCAATGGGACAGCCCGTGGGGACGCGGCTATCCCGGATGGCATATCGAGTGCTCCGCGATGTCGATGAAGTACCTCGGCGACACCATCGACATTCACACCGGCGGCACCGACCACATCCCCGTCCATCATGAGAACGAGATCGCGCAATCGGAAAGCGCCACCGGCCGTCCGTTCGCGCGCTACTTCATCCATAACGCGTTTTTGGTCGAGCGTGCGGGCACCAAGATCAGCAAGAGCTCGGGCAAGTTTCCGGTGCTCGACGACATCATCGGTGCTGGGCTGAATCCGATGGCGTTTCGCCTTTTGTGCTTCGGCGCGAAGTATCGATCGGAGCTGGTGCTGAGCGACGGCATCCAGGCCGCGCAGAAGAACTATGACTACATCACGGAGTTCGTGCGCGGCATGCGCGATGACGCTGCGCAAGCCACCGAAGATAGCGGGTGGGCGAATGAGTATCGCGAGCGATTCACCGATGCGATCAACAACGACCTCAACACGCCGCAAGCGCTCGCGGTCGTGCTCGACCTGATCGCGGAATCGTACCGGCGCGATGACCATCGCATCTGGAACATACTGCGCGCGCTCGATTCCGTGATCGGCCTCGATGTCGATGCAATCCGCAAGGTCTCGCAGGCCTCCCGCAAGGCGGAGTTCCCGTCCGACATCGCGAAGCTGATCGAGGACCGCGCGGCGGCGCGGCGCGACAAGAACTTCAAGCGCTCCGATGAGCTTCGCGCGGAACTGGAGCAGCGCGGTTACGATGTCCGCGATACGCGCGAGGGCTCCAGCTACGTACCTCGCGCGAGTTGACCAGCTTTCCCGTATTGTCTATTGAATCAGTAGACATCTCTTGCGCCACGCATCACCATTGTATATTACTAATCGGGTTACTTAAGTAATGTATTGGAGAATCCGATGTTTCACTTCGGTACGGCCGAAATAGTCCTTTTCGCGATTGCGCTTTTCGCCGCCACCGTCAACGGCGCAATCGGCTACGGATTCTCCTCGCTAACGGTTCCCGTCGCGCTGCTGTTCTTCCCGAACAAGATGCTGAGTCCGGCGCTGGTGCTGGTCGAGCTCGCGATCAACACATGGGTCGTGGTGCTCAATCGCGGCAGTCTCGCCGTGGTGCGCAAGCGCGCGATGCCGATCGTCATTGGCCTCCTGCCCGGCATCCTCATCGGCAGCTATGTGCTGAACACAGCGAATCCGGGGATTCTGAAGTTCGGCACCTACATCGTGCTGCTCCCGATCATTCTGATGCAGGCCGCGGGCTTCCGCCGCCCCATTCGCTCCGAAACCGCGGCGGGCGTTCCGCTCGGAGTCGGCGTCGGCCTGCTTTACTCAACCACCACCATCTCGGGACCGCCGCTGGCGTTGATGTTCAACAACCAGGGGCTCGATAAGGAGGAGTTCCGCGCCGCGCTCGGAACTGTGCGCGTGGTCGAGACGACGCTCACCTCGATCGCCTACGGATTCCTCGGGCTGTACAGCGCGAAGAGCATTCACCTGGTCGCGCCGATCGCGCCCGCAGTGCTGCTCGGCCTGCCACTTGGCACGTTCATGGTTCGCTATATGCGCGGGGAAACCTTCCGCCGCGTCTGCATGAGCTTCGATGCGTGGATTGTCGGCTTCGGCCTCGCGCGCAGCATCATCGATTTGAAGCTGCTGTCCTATTCGGGCGCGTATAGCATCTGGGGCGCAGTGATCTTCTTCGACCTGATTCTCCTGTATCAATACTTCGCCGGCGGTCGCATTCGCGAGCGCCACGAGCGCCGCATCGGCACCACCGCCGAAGCCCCCGCGCGCTGACCTCCTGGCGAGCGCAAAAAGATCGCTCGGGATGACATTCAAGAGACCTTTTGCTATCGAGGCTGGATGCCCTACTTCCTTGCCAAAACGGACCCCGATACCTACTCCATCGATGACCTCGAGCGGGACCATCGCACTGCATGGGACGGGGTTGCCAATGCGCAGGCTGTGCGCGCCATTCGCGCGATGCGGCCCGGCGACCGCGTCTTCATCTATCATAGCGGCGGGATTTCCAGCATCGTCGGGATCGCCACCGTCAGGTCCGAGCCGCGCGACGATCCAAAGAATCCGAAATCCGCCATCGTCGATCTCGAATTCGATGCGCGGCTGGAGCCACCGTGCTCGCTCGCCGATATCAAATCGACGCACAAATTCGATGACTGGGCGCTGATTCGGCAGGGACGGCTTTCGACGATGGCGGCGCCGGACAACTTCGCGGCATGGATGAGGCAGCGGTATCCGAAGGCAAAAATCTGACTGACTCCGCGCTTTTGCCTTCCTCTCCTTCTGCTTGAACATTGAGGGCATGCTCTCTTACAATCGCGCTACATCTGTTCGTGCAGGTAACAAATGGCGATTGAACTGAAGAAATTCGACACCCGATCACAGACCACGGAGGGCCCCGAGGTAAAACACCTCGACCCGCATCATGCGCCGTATTACCTGCCGATTGGCGACGAGGTCGAAATCTTCGAGGCCGCGTACAAGGCGCGACTGCCCATTCTCCTTAAGGGACCCACCGGATGCGGCAAGACCCGTTTCGTCGAGCATATGGCGCATCGGCTGTCGGCGCTCGAAAATGGCCCCAATGAGCTCATCACCGTCGCATGCCATGAGGACCTGACCGGCAGCGACCTCGTCGGACGCTTCCTGATTCAGGCGGACGAGACGGTATGGGTCGATGGCCCGCTGACGCAGGCGGTGCGGCGCGGCGCGCTCTGCTACCTCGATGAAATCGTCGAGGCTCGCAAGGACACCACAGTGCTCATCCATCCGCTGTCGGACCATCGCCGCCTGCTGCCGATCGAAAAGCGCGGCGAGACGCTGGAGGCGCATGCGGGATTTCTGCTGGTGATTTCCTACAACCCCGGCTATCAGAGCATCCAGAAGAACCTGAAGCATTCGACCCGCCAGCGCTTCATCACGATTGAGTTCACTTATCCGCCGGCGGACAAGGAAGTCGAGATCGTCGCGCATGAGTCCGGCGTCGACAGGGACATGGCGATGCAGCTGGCGGTGCTGGGCGAGAAGGTGCGTCATCTGAAGGCCTCGGGGCTGGAGGAGGGCGTGTCGACGCGTCTGCTGATATACGCGGGCGAGCTGATCCAGCAGGGCATCACGCCGCGACGCGCGGCCACCGTCGCGGTGACATGGTCGCTGACCGACGAGAACGACAGCAAGCGCGCCATCGACGAAATCGTGAAGGCAATTTTCCCGGCCTGAGAAGGGCATAACATCAAACACGGTCTGATGAGTTCGCGCTCAGCGAGGGGGTAGGATGTCCAACAACATTCGGCGTATCGGGACGGCTCTGTTTGGATGCGCGTTGACCGCGATAGTGGGATTGCCCGGCGCCTCGAGCGCGCAGGAAACCGGTGCGGCGCAGAGCGGGCCGCGGCTGGACTTTCCAGCCGGGCTCGCGACCGATGGCGTCACGCTGTACGCCGCGAACAGCCGCAACAACACCATCGACAGGATCGACCTCGCGGGGCATTCGATCGCGTTGCTCGCCGGCCAGCTATTCAAGGAGGGGACCGCCGACGGCGTCGGAGCAGCGGCGATGTTCAGCAGTCCTGGTGGTCTCGCGCTGATCGGAAGCAATCTCTTCGTGAGCGATACGAACAATTCGACCATTCGCCAGATCAACGTCTCGAGCGCCACGGTCACGACCGTCGCGGGATCGGCGAATATCCCGGGCACCGATGACGGCAAAGGTTCGGCCGCACATTTCAATCTTCCGACCCAGCTTGCCGCCGACCCCAATGGCGGTCGCATTTTCCTCACCGACAGCAACAACAGCACCATCAGGATGATCTCGGTGCCGGACTTCGTCGTGAAGACTATCGCAGGGCAGGCGCAGTCCGATGGCAAAGCCGACGGCCCGCCGAACAAATCGCAATTCAACCGTCCGCGCGGCATCGCCACCGACGGCAAAAATGTCTATGTGTCGGATACCGGCAACGACATCATTCGTAAGATCGATCTTTCCACCATGAACACCACGACCTTCGCCGGAACCGGCGAGGAGGGCGATAAGGACGGCGCCGCGGCCGAGGCGCAGTTCAACAATCCGGGCGCGATGACGACCGACGGCACCAACCTCTACGTCCTCGATGCGGACAATCATGCGGTGCGCAAGATCGAGCTGGCGAGCGGAACGGTAAGTAAGGTGACCCTCGTCAACGGCCACATCGGATCGGGATGCACGATCAGCAAGGACGGCAAGATTGTCTATTTCTCCGACACCACGGAGAATGCAGTCCAGCAAGTCGACACCAGCAACGGAAACGTGTCGCCGGTATATCCTCCGCAATAAACACCGCCGGTTTTTGCGAGAGTTTTGGGTGAGTTTTGATTGACCTTCGCAGTGACACCGTAACCTTGCCGACGCCCGCGATGCGCGAGGCGATCGCGCGCGCACAACTCGGCGACGACGTTTACGGCGAGGACCCGACCGTCAATCGCCTCGAGCAGGCCGCTGCCGCGCTGATGGGCAAGGAGGCCGGAATGCTGGTCTCCAGCGGTACGATGGGCAACCTCATCGCGATCCTGACCCATTGCCCGCGTGGCACCAAAGCGATAGTCGGCGACCAATCGCATACCTATTGCTACGAAGCTGGAGGGCCGTCGGTCCTCGGCGGCATCATGCTTGCGCCGATCCGCAACGGCGACAGCGGCGAACTCGACCTCGACGCGCTCAAGGCCGAGATTCTCACGCCGATGGACGATCACTTCGCGATGCCGTCGCTGGTGGTGCTGGAAAACACGCACAACCGATGCGGCGGCTCACCGGTCAAGGTTTCGCATCTCGCGGAAGTGCGCGAGCTTGCGAATCGACGTAAGATCGCGCTGCATCTCGACGGTGCGCGCATCTTCAACGCGTCGATAGCACTCGAAACCTCCGCGAAAGAGATCGCGTCGTACTTCGATACCGTGACGTTTTGCCTGTCGAAGGGCCTTGCGTGTCCGGTCGGCTCGGTGCTGTGCGGCAGCAAGGATTTCATCGCGCGCGCGCATCGCATCCGGAAGTTGCTCGGCGGCGGGATGCGCCAGGCGGGAATCATCGCGGCGGCGGGCCTCGTCGCGCTCGATACTATGATCGATCGCCTCGCTGAGGATCATCAGAACGCACGCGCGCTGGCGCAGGGGCTGACGCTCGTCGCGGGCATCAACATCCGGCCGGTAGCGCAGCGCACCAACATGGTCCACTTCGACGTCGATGGCGACGCATCGCACGCGGGCCGTTTCGCCAAGGCAATGAAGGAACGCGACGTGCTGATTTCCGCGCGCGAGGGAACCGCGTTTCGCGCCGTCACCCATTACGGCATCACACGCGCGGATATCGACCGAGCGGTCGCAGCCGCTTCGGAAGCCGCTGCCGAGGCTTTCGGCGACTGACGCGAGATGGATTCCCTCCAGTCACTGTTCGGACTCAAAGGCCATCTCGGGCTGGTGACCGGCGCGTCGTCTGGACTCGGCGTCGAATGCGCGCATGCGCTGGCGCTCGCGGGCGCCGACGTGGTCCTGGTCGCGCGCCGTGCCGATCGATGCGAGATGCTGGCCGATGAACTCACCAAAAAGTACGGCGTCCGCGCGCTCGGCATCGGAGCCGACGTGGCCATCGAGGCTGATATCGATCGTGCGATCGAGATCGCGCGCGCGAAACTCGGCGACGTCGATATCCTCATCAACAATGCCGGGGTTTCGCCTACCGGACGCGCGGAAAATTTCAAGCGCGAAGCGTGGGACAATGCGCTCGCGGTCAATCTGACCGCGCCGATGATTCTCTCGCAGCGCGTCGCCCGCCGGCTCATCGAGACGAAAAAGCCCGGCCGCATCATTAATATGGTGTCGATTTATGCGGGCGTCGCGAGCTCGGTCTACAGGTTGTCGGCATATTGCGCCACCAAGGCGGGCCTCGCAAATCTGACGCGCCAGCTCGCCGTCGAATGGGCGCCCCATCACATCCTCGTCAATGCGATCGCGCCCGGATGGATTCCGACTGAAGCGACCGAGGGCGGCATCGCGAAGGCCGGCAACAGGGAGCGCATGGAGATGTTCACACCGCTCGGGCGG
>DATGKG010000387.1:0-12086 GCA_035294805.1 Binataceae bacterium (SeqCode)
CAGCGCGGATTGGCTATCGAACACGGCTCCAGCTGGATGCTGCCGCGCATCATCGGCGCGACGCGCGCGATGGAACTTGCCGTCACCGGCCGCCTGGTTGATGCGCAGGAGGCCCTCGCGATAGGCCTCGTTAATCGGGTGGTGGCGCACGACAAGCTGATGGAGACCGCGCGCGAAGTTGCCGGCCACATCGCTAGCAATTGTTCTCCGCTCGGCGTGGCGCAAGCGAAGAAGATGGTGTGGGAGCATCTCTTCACCGACCTCGGGACCGCGATTAAGGAAAATGACGCCGCGGTGCAGGTGATGACGAAGTCGGCGGATTTCAAGGAAGGCGTGAAGGCGTTCATCGAGAAGCGCTCGCCGCGCTTTACTGGAAAATGATCTGAGGAGAAGATGGTGCGCCGCGACCGTTGGGCGCCGCGCCCTCGGCCCTCATTTGATGCCGAACATGAAATGTTCGACGTCGACCTCTCCCAGTTCGTGCGTGGCGACTTTGTCGCACGCGCTGGATAAGGAGCTATTTGTCGAGCGGATGCTTGAACTTGCGATCCGGATGACGAATCGTGAGCACCGGGCAATGCGCCTTCTGCACCACGCGCTCCGCCACGCTGCCCATCAGCACATGCGCGATTCCGGTGCGTCCGTGGGTGCCCATCACGATGAGATCCGCACCCTCGGCTTGCGCCGCGTGGATAATTTCGAGGAACGGCGAGCCGACTTTCAGCATCGGGCGCGCCTTGAGTCCGCCCTCGCGCAGACGATTGGCGATCTTGTCGAGTTCCTTCTGCGCCATCATGCGCTGCTCTTCGGCGATGCGCGTCATGGCACCGACATCCATCACCGGGCCGATTTCGGGGGAAATCATCACCGGCGGCAGCGCCTGGTCGACGTGAAGCAGGATTATCTCGGCGCCGAAGCGGCGCGCGAGTTCTTCGGCGTAGCCCAGCGCCAGAGTGGAGTCTTCGGAGAAATCGGTTGCAGCGACGATCTTGGTGAAGTTGGCCACGGTTCGACGATACCGTCGCGGCATCCGGTCTGGCAAGCGCAAGTATTGCACGCCGCCCCGTAAGCAAACTGCGCTTACAGCCTCGACCAGCGTAGGCATCAGGCATTAGAATTGTCGCGAGGTTTTTCGCGGATGGCCAGGCGGGCGGGTATCAGCGTTTTGGATTTCGAGCGGGCACTCGACGAGTTCTTCGACGAGATGCTCATCTCGCGATGGCGTCGCACGGGATTGTCCGACGAATTTGAAAACGCGCAGGTCCTCGATCATCCCGATCGCTATGAAGTTCGCATCGCGGCGCCTCATGTCGATCCCGAGCGCATCGAGATCGACGTCGCCGGGCAGCGCCTCAGTGTGCGGGCGCCCGCCGGCTCGGAGGGAATTTTTGAAAGCGCGTACTCGTTCGCAGTGCCCATCGAGGCCGAAGCGGTCGAAGCCCGATGGAGCGATCACACTCTGATCGTGGTCGTGCCGAAACAGAAGCCCAAACGAATCAAAGTGAACAACTGAACAGCGGCGCAGTCGCCGTCCGGTGAAACCTCGCATGCCTGAAAACGCCGATCACGGAGAATCGCGCAAAACGCCGGAAAACACGGCCGCCGAGTTGAAGCCCGCGCCGAAGGCGAGCGAGCTGACGCCCTCGGAATTGCATGGTGTCTCTCCGCTCAGCGCCGAGGAGCTGGTCGCCGCGTCGCGCAATGGCGCCGGCGAGGAGCTGCTCGGGCAGGGCCGCGCTTTCGATGCGATCCGGATGGCGATCGGCATCCGCGGACCCGGCTACAACGTCTTTGTGTCGGGCGCGCGCTCGCGCGAGGAGCGCGCGTCGGTGATGAAGCTGCTGGCGGAAAAGGCCGCTACAATGCCGACTCCCGGCGACTGGGTCTACGTCCACAACTTCCGCAACCCGGAGGCGCCCTGCGCGCTCTATCTGAAGCCGGGCAAAGGCCGCGCGCTGAGCGACGCGATGAACGAGCTGGTCAAGTCGATCATCGACCAGCTTCCCAAGGCGTTTCGGCGTGAGGACTTCGATCAGGAGCGCACCGCTCTGCGCGAGAAATACAACAAACGCGCGCAGGAACTCTTCGGCGGCCTTGAACAGAAGGCGCGCGAGAAAAGTTTCGCGATTCAGACCACCCCCAACGGTCAGGTGATTTTTCTTCCTCTAATCGAAGGCAAGCTGCCCGAGTCGCCCGAGGCGCTCAACAAGGCGATGCAGGAGAAAACCGACGAGCAGCGCGAGCAGTTGAGCAAGGCGCAGGGCGAATTGCAGGAGGAGTTCGGCAGCGTCGTGCTCAAGCAGCAGGAGCTGATGCGCGAGCTAATCGACGACATCCGCACTATCGAACGCTCGTTCGCGGCGCGTCTCGTCAATCCGCTGATCGCGGAAATCAAGGCGCAGTTCGATAATCCCGGCGTCGCCGCATACCTCGATCACGTCGCCGAGCACATCCTCGACAACCTCGACCGTTTTCGCGAGACCGACAAGCAACAAGGTGCGATTCCCGGCATGCCGCCGCAGCCGGAGGAGAGCCGGCGCTGGTTTGAGTATTCCGTTAATGTGATGGTGGACAATTCGGAAACCAAAGGCGCGCCGGTCGTCAATGAAGACGCGCCGACCTATCGCAACCTCTTCGGCACCATCGAGCGCTGGATCGATCCGCTGGGACGTTCGGGCACCAACTTCACGCGCATCATCGGCGGCTCGTACATTAAATCCCACGGCGGCTTCCTCGTGCTCGACATGGAAGATGCGGCGATCGAGCCGGGGGTGTGGAAGGCGCTCAAGCGCAGCCTCAAGTCGGGCCGCGTGACTGTCGAGACCTTCGAGCCGTTCCCGTTTTTCGCGGTGAGCGGACTGCGGCCGGAATCGATCGAGGTGCGCAACAAGATTCTCGTCCTGGGCGGTCCTTATCTCTACAATTTGTTATATTTCTACGACACCGATTTTCCCGAGCTGTTCAAGGTCAAAGCCGAAATTCGGCCGGTGGTCAGTGCCGACCGCGCGGCCGCGGAAAAGTATGCGTCACGGGTCGGCGAAGTGGTGCGGCGCGAGAATTTGCCTCCGTTCGAAGGCGACGCGCTCGCGCGAATCGTGCAATTCGGCATGCGGCTGGCGGGCGATCGCACACGGATGCTGGCGACCATGGAGCCGATCGACGACCTCGCGCGCGAATCGGCCTACTACGCACAGAGCGAGGGCGCGCATGTCATCGCCGCCGGCCATGTCGAGCGCGCGCTGCGCGAACGGATGCTGCGGCTGAACTACATTGAAGAGGAAATCCGCCGGCTGATTGCCAACGGCATCCTGATCGTACATCTTGACGGTAAATCCGTCGGACAGATCAACGGCCTCGCAGTGCTTGATGTCGGCGGCTATGCGTTCGGGCGTCCCTCGCGCATCACCGCGACCGTCGCGCTGGGACAAGCCGGGCTGATCAACATCGAGCGCGAGGCGCGCCTGTCGGGGTCCACCCATGACAAGGGCGTCGCGATTCTCAATGGGTTTTTGCGCAATCGCTTCGGTCAGACGCATCCGGTAGCGATGACCGCGAGCATCTGTTTCGAGCAGTCCTATTCGGGAATCGATGGCGACAGCGCCAGTTCTACCGAAATTTACGCGCTGCTGTCGGCCTTGAGCGGCATGCCGATTCGGCAGGAGCTGGCCGTCACGGGTTCGGTCGACCAATACGGCGACGTGCAGGCGATCGGCGGCGCGAACGAAAAAATTGAGGGCTACTATCGGGTCTGCAAAGCGGTGGGACTGACCGGATCGCAGGGAGTGCTGGTCCCGCGCGCCAACCTCTCCAATCTGATGCTTGATCCGGAGACCGTCGATGCGGTCGCGCGCGGCGCATTCCATATCTACCCGATCGATAACATCGATCGCGGCATCGAGTTGCTCACCGGCGTGCGCGCGGGGAGCCTCGATGAGCCTGGAACCATCAACTACCTCGTCGATCAGCGCCTTCAGAAGATCGCCAACACGCTGCGCGATCGCGGCGACCGCGAGACGCGCATCGTGCACGACAATCCTCCTACGCCGCCGCCCCCGACGCCGCCGCACCCGCCGGAGCCGCCGCGCTGACGCTTCATTTCCCGCATCGAAAGAATTTCCGCTAGAGTCACGCGATGCCGATCGACCTGCGCCTCGACCCGCACGAGGTCCCGCTGCTCAACGACCTCTACGAATTCACGGTGGCGGCGGCCTTTTTCGATCGCGCGATGACCGGCGTTGCTTCGTTCGAGGTCACTGTACGACGATTTCCTCCCAGCCGTGGCTATATGGTCGCCGCCGGACTGGAGCGCGTGCTCGAGGTACTGGAAGATTTCCACTTCGACGCGGCGGCGATCGCGCATCTCGAATCGCTGCAACTGTTCAAACCGGCATTCCTCGATCACCTCGCGCAGCTGCGCTTCACCGGCTCCGTGCGCGCGATTCCTGACGGCAGCCTCTTCTTCGCGGGCGAGCCGATGATGGAAGTGCGCGCGCCGATCATCGAAGGGCAGCTGCTCGAGCCGCTCATCCTCAATCAACTTGGATTCGCCTCGCTCACGGCGACCAAAGCCGCGCGATGTTTCAGCGTCGCCTCGGCGCGGAGGCTGGTGGAGTTCGGCTTGCGTCGCGGGCAGGGCGCCGACGCGACGCTGATCGGTGCGCGCTCCAGCTACCTCGCCGGTTTCAGCGGCACCTCCAACCTTTTGGCGGGCAAGCGCTACGGGATGCCGGTGTTCGGCACGATGAGTCACAGCTTCATCATGGCTCACGAAAGCGAGCGCGCGGCGTTTGAGGACTTCGCGCGCAGCTTTCCGAAACTCAATACGATGCTGGTCGACACCTACGACACCGCGCAGGGCGTGAAGAACGTCGCGGAGCTCGCGCAGCGCCTCGCGAGCGAAGACATAAAGATACAGGCGGTGCGGCTCGATAGCGGGAATCTCGATCAGTTGAGCCGCCAGGCGCGCGCGATTCTCGATCGGCACGGGTTGACCGAGGTCGCGATTTTCGCCAGCGGCAATTTAGATGAATATCGAATTTCGGAGCTGATTCGCGCGGGTGCGCCGATCGACGCTTTCGGGGTCGGGACTTCCCTGGCCGTGAGCGACGACGCTCCCAGTGCCGACTACACTTACAAGCTCACCGACTATCACGATCATCCACGGCTCAAGACCTCCGCCGGAAAAGCGACGGTGCCCGGACGCAAGCAGGTTTTTCGCGGCCTCGACGCGAGCGGCCATTTTTCGCAGGACCTGGTCGGGCTGATGGATGAAACGCCGAGCAACGTGACGCGCGAGTTCAAGCCGGCGGTCGCGAAAATCACGCCGCTGCTCCAGATGGTGCTGGAGAACGGACGCGCAAACATCCCGCGTCCGACGCTCGATCAATCGCGCGAACATTTCATGGCGGAGTTCGCGATGCTGGGCGCCAAACAGCGCCCACTTACGAATCCCGCGCCCTATCCGGTGCGGCTTACCGCGGCGCTGAACGCGATGACGATCAGCGAGCGGCTTCGCGCGGAGCGTCGGCAAGACTGAGCGAAGGTTGCGAGGCCACGCGCGCGGCGAGCTGGTGCAGATGCGAGGGATCGAATTCCAGCAGCATCATCTGAAGCGATTCGCCGCTGGTCGAACCCCAAATCTGCGGCGCGAAAAAATAGCGCAGAAAATCGTACTGCGCACCCTCGCGAGGCCATCGATGCGGGTACGGAAAATAGATCTTCTCGGCATCGGCGCGATAGCTATCGATGATCGGTTGGAGGCTGGATTCGGCGCCGACCACGCCCAATCCGATTTTCCCTTCGATCGAACCCGACCAAATGTCGCGATAGGTGTTGGGTGCGGGATCGAAGTTCCATCCCGCGGGAAACAAGCCCGCGGCTTCCAGAGCCGGCACGCTGAGCGCGGCAGGATCGCCGCCATTTGTGAAATATCGATTGGTCGCGGAGAGCAGCGCCTCGAAACGCGCGCGGTCGGCGCGTTGCTCGAGATCGATCGCGTTCATCGCGCGATACGAGCGCAGAGCACCGAGGTTGATGCGATATAAGAGGATGCCGCCCACTTCATCCGGTGTGACCTGGAGACTGGAGAGCAACTGCCGCCATTGCGGCGCGCGCGGATCGCTCGCATCGACGACGATCGCTGTAATGCCGAGATTGGCGACGAACGCCTTCAGTTGCAGCTCCGGCTCCGGCAGATCGAAGGAGCCGAAGAACACGTTGGCGACCGGCCAGCGGCGAATCTCGATCGGTTGCAATCCGTTCAATCCGGAGACGAGGCGGAAGTTCATGCCGCCCGACGCTTGCCATAGCGTCGCCATCCCCTTTTGCCCGAAGGGCAACGGCAGCACGACGTCGTTGCTGGTGAGAAGGCGTCGCGAAGATCCGTCGCGGAAAAATTCCGGGAGCGGCACACGGCTCGCCCAGAACGACGCGGCCGGATTCGGCATCAACATGACCATCGTCGCGAAAGCACCGATCGCTTTTTCGGTTGGGCCAGTGAGCGGATCGCAAAGCCACATCGCGAAAATCAGCGCCAGCGCGAGAAATACATATAGCGTCAGGCGGATCGGTAGAGCGCCTTTGATCAGCGGCAGTTTTTCGACCAGCAACCACGGCATCGGAAGGAAGGCGTGTCCGCCGACCTGTAGAAACGGTCCGAGCGCGAGGATGCAGCTCACGGCGACCGTGGCGAGCAGAAGTTTCGGCATCAGTTCGCCGCGATGACGCCGGCGCCAGATAGCTGCAATTGCGAACAGCGGAATTCCTATGCATGCGCCCTGCTCGAAAATGTTGCCGGGGAATTGCGCGGAGATTTTTTCGAGCGGTGCGAGGTTGCCGATCGCATTGGTGGTAGTGGGAACTATGAAATTCAGCAAGTCCGCCGAATACAAAATCGACGGCCACAGCGGCCGCGTCGGATGGCTGTAGGCGAAATAGAAATAGAGGTACGGACTCATCAGAAGCGCAGTGACGAAGTAGGCGGCCGCGATTTCCGGAATCAGCCGGAGGATGCGGCCGCGATCTTCCTCCGATGCGAACGGCAGCGTGACGAGCAGCGTGATTCCGGCGACGAACGGCATCATCGCGAAGGGTTCCAGCACGAGCAGGAACTGTAGCGAGAGGACGAGCGTCAGAAGACCAATGAAACGATAGCGACTGATATTTTCCTGCGCGCGGCTAACCGCCAAGTAGATCGCCAGCGGGAGGGGGAAAATCAGCAGCAGATTCATATGGCTAAGCAGTTGTCCGATCACATAGGGAGAGAAGCCGAAAATGAATCCTACGAGCAGCGCAGGAAGAAAAGAACCGCACAGTTTTCGGCATAGGATGAACGCGGCGAAGGCGGCAAGCGGCGGCAACAGCAAGGAAATCAGATTGTAGGCCGCGATCGGTCCGACCGCATTCGTCAGTGGCGTCATCATGATACCGATTAGCGGCATCGGCGCGGGGGCCGACGCGAGATTCGTTCCAATTGGCGCGTCGATCAATTTGGTCAGCAACGGATGCACATGATGACGCAGCACATACGGCCACCATGCTAGCGCCCACATGTAATTCGATGGATCGGTATTGCGGCCAATGTAGTAATCGGCGAGATGGCTGGGCAGCACACGCGCGAAAAACATCAGCGACGCAGCGAGATACGCGACGAAAGCGCCGGCGGTAGCCGCGACGATGGAGCGCGATCGAATTTTCACGGCGCGGCGCGCCTCCGATAAACCTGGAAGTGTTTTCCCTCCCAGGCGAGGTCGAATGACTTCAACGCGTCGCGAAACTCCGGCGCGTCCGGCACGCCGCTGCACGCCTCGATCGTGATCGGCACCACCGCGACTTCCGCGGTCGCAAGCTGAGCGAGTTTGCGACGGACATCGTCACGCTGCATCAGTCCACGCGTAAGAAAAAGGCTTACGGGGTTTTCGAAGCCCGGGAAAAGTAGTTCGGCTGCGCCCATGCTGTCGAGCATCACGACCTTGTGCCGATGCGTCGAAGAAAGCACTTGCTGCCATTCTTGACGTTCGTCCTCAGGCGCCCACAGCCCGGCGGTGGCAGCATCGCGGGTCGTGGTTTGCCACCATCGATGCGTCCAGTAGGCGAGGTCGGTATACGAGATGAGCGCGACCGCGCATAGAATGACACCGACGCGCCGCGACGTAGGACCAACACCGGTCGCGACGGCGACCCCGATCGTCAGAAGGTACGGATAATAGATCCACGACCACTGGTTGCCGAAGAATAACACCAGGAAGGCGAGATGCAGAATCGCGCAGGTGAGTATCGCTTCCTTGATCGGAAGCTTTGAGTGGTCAGCGCGGCGCAACTGGAGGAGGGCCGATCCGAATAGAAACAAGGTGCCCGCGATCCAGAACCCAGCGACGTCGATCGCATAATACGTCCACGGGAATTTTTGCGGATCCCAGAATTCGCGTCCGGTTCCCAGCAGTCCGTAGTTCAGCGCGTGGTACGCGGTCGCGCCTTCGATCGGTAGCGCGGTATGAAGAACAGTGTGCATTCCGAAGATCGCCGAGAGCGTGATCGCGAGACTCACGAAAACGATCGTAGCGGGAGCGAGTGCAGCGGCTATTCTGCGCGGCGCGGAATCGGTTCCGGCGAGATCGCGCACGATCAGAACCACCAGGACCAGCCCATAGATGTAACCCATGCTCGGTTTGTCAAATACTGCCGCTGCGCACAGCGCGAGGGACGTGCTTCGCGAGCTGCGCAACTGTTGGGCGAGTGCGTGAGACAAAAGAACCGCCTCGATCGCGTGCGCGAAGTTTATGTAACTCGCCTGGAACGAGTAGCCAAGCGTGATAATTGCGAGCGCGATACCGATGACGCCGATCTTCAACTGCGAAAGTATTTTTGCCAGCGCCCACGCACAGAGCAGGTCTGCGATCAGCATCGCGCCCTGATACGCCCACGGCGTGGCGCCGAACACCGCAAACCAGATTCGTCCGACAAGCGCCGGGAGCAGGCCGTAGTGATAGCCGAAATCGAGCGACGGACGCAGGCCGTTATCGATCAGGTACTGCAACGTGAGGTTGGCGCCATGATCGCAGAACGCGAATCGATCGAAGCGCATGCTCTCGGGGAGGCGCGCCAGATTGATTGCGATGGTCTCTATCGAGAACACGGCCAGCAGCGCAACGAAAGACGGAGATGAACGGCCGTCGCTCCCAGTGAGTACGGCTGGCATCGCGCCTGGAGATTCGGTCAGCATCGCAATTCAAGCTGCCGAGCGATTTGGCAGATTATCGCCCGCCTCAGGCCGCACCGCGACGACGAACATCTGTTTGCCGAGCAAGCGCCAGGCAATTGGTATTCGCAAATACAATCGCACCAGCCATTGGTAACTTGGCAATCGCGACTTGAATGTATACGGAAGAAATCCGGGAATGAGATTTTCGATCCGGAAGCCGTTCTTCAACAATCCTTCGCGCATGCTCTCATGCGTCAAAGGAAGTAAGTGATCATAAAAGTCCCAGTAGCGATTCCCGACGTAGCGAAGATTCGGTTGAAGAATGAGCAAGCGGCCGCCCGGTATCAACCGTTCAAAGATCTGAGCCAGGACGCAGTCCATGTCACGCTTGCTCTCCAGATGCTCGAAGAAATTGCTCACGAACGCGACGTCGAAGCGCTCTCGCCCCAGCGCCGACATGTCGCGGCAATCGCCGAGCACCAGATGCACGTCCTTGCGGGCGAAACGCGCGGTGTCTGGATTCATGTCATACGCGTACTTCTCGGCGCATCGAATGTGGTTGATGAATTCGCAATAGCCGGCGCCCACATCCAGCACTCGATCGGTCGGCTTCACAAAGCGATCGAAGAAGTCGCTGCAGAGAATGCTCCACACCGCGTCTTTCGAAGCGAGGCTCTCGGTGGCGAAGCGCGCTCTATATAGTTGTTCGATCCGCAATGAATTCTGAGCATTCATTCGCTGCCTCCGTTTGCGTCTTCCATTCGAACATCACCGATGTGCGAGGCTGAGCAGGTGCGATTTGCGAGATTGCATGCGCGCGATGTATTCGGCGGCTTTGTGGAGACGATCGCGATTGAACGCCATCCCGAAAAATTCCATCGATTCGCCATCGATGGGCATCGCGGCTGGCGGCAACAGCGCGTTGTGGAGCGCGACTTCGAACGGACTGAGACCGTCGTTACCGGCGATGATGCGCGGGAACGGCAGATATACGACGTTTGCAGCATCGCGAAATTTTGCGATGGTGTCCGCGGATGCGCTTCGCGAACCGAGTTCGACGATGATCGCGCCGCCGTTTTTCCACGGCAGCACATGCATATCCGAAAATGTGTTGGGGTCACGCTTCCATTCGCGCGGCAGGAATTCCAATGAAGCGAGTTCGTCGTCGCTCAGCCGCGCAGGATCGTGATCTGAATGCAGATACTCGTCGGTCGCGGTGACGAGTGCGGCGAAGCGGTCGCAAATCGCGCGCTGCTCCATTTCGACGCCGGAAAATTCGGGCGCGCGATAGTCGGCCAAAAGATTGGGGCTCACGCGGTAAAGCGATACGCCGGAAAGTTTTTGCGGCGCCACGCCAAGCGTTGCGAGCAAAGCATTCCAGTCCGCAGCTTGCGGTTTGGCGTCATCCACCACGATCGCGGTGACATTGTTGTTGGCGAGAAACGCTTTGAGCTGCAGGTCGGGCTGCGGAAGATCGCGCGAGCCGAGAAAATAATTGACGATGGGCCAGCGTCGCACTGCGAAGCGCTCCATCGCCGTGTAGCCCGAAACTTGACGAAAACACATTCCGCACTCGACCTGCCACAGCATCGAATTGCCGGTCGAGCCCCACGGCAAGGTCAGCACGACATCGTTACGGGAAAGACTTTTCATCGCGGAGCCATCGGTGAAGAATGCCGGTGTATCGACGGGTGAGGTCCAGAATCGTGCGGACGGATTCGGCAGCATCAGCGCGACCGTCGTCGCCGCCGCGAGCATCTTCAGCTGCGGATTGTTCTTCGGATCCGAGAGCCACAACGAAGCGATGATCGCGAAGGCGAGCGGCGGGAAAAGCATCAGCCGCCCTGGGAGCGCATGCTGCAACAGCGGAACATGAGTCAGCATCAGCCATGGCATCGGCGAAATTGGATGCCCGTCGATTTGAAAATAGGGCCCGACCGCCGCGAACATCACCACGAGGAGCGTGACCGTCAACGCTTTACAAAAAGGCTCGCGCCAATGCGCGCGTGCCCACACGATCGCGATTGCAAAGAGAGGGAACGCGATAAAGCCGCCGCGCTCGACCAGCAGGCCGGGAAATCGCGATGCGACGTTCGCGATCAAACCCAAGGTCCCCATCAGATTGGTCGTGGTCGGCAAAACAAAGTTCAGTACATCGGTGGAGAAGCGCTCCGATGGCCACAGCGGCTGATGAATGGTGCCGAAAAAAAGGAAGTAGTAGAGGTACGGACTGACGACGACCGCCATGATCGCACTCGCGGCGGCCGTGAGAGGAACTAGCCGCATCAATTCGCGTCGGCGCTCGCGCGGCGAGAAACCAAGCGCGGCCGCAAACGCGACTCCGGCGATCAGCGTCGCCATCGCGAGCACTTCCATATCGAGGAGGAACTCGCTGGTCAGTGCGAGCGCTAGAAGAACCACGAATCGGCGCGATGAGATGCTTTCCTCGAACCGTCGCACGACGAGATATGCCGCGAGCGGAATCGGGAAGATCAGGATCAGGTTCAGGTTCGCCAGCGTATGGCACATCACGTAAGAGGAAAAGCCGAACACGAATCCGCCCAGCATCGAGGACGTCGTCGAATATGAGATGCGCCGGCACAGGACGAATGCCGACATCGCGGCGGTCGGCGCGCCGAGCAGCGTGAAGACATTGAGCGTCGCGACGACGCCGATTGTTTTGATGAACGGCGTCGCGAGTATCGAGGCCAGCGGCGTCGAGGTCATCCACGCGAAGTTGAAGCCGACCGGCGCCCATACATAATCGGTGAGGAAGGGATTGAAGTGGTGGCTAAGTGCGAATGGCCACCATGCCAAAAGCCACATCATCTGCGGCGGATCGGCGTCGCGTCCGATGAAGCGATCCGAGAAATGGCCGGCTACGCCG
>DATGKG010000388.1:0-5921 GCA_035294805.1 Binataceae bacterium (SeqCode)
TGCGTTTTTCTCGGCGCTGTGGCCGAGCGTCGGCTTGCCGATGGCGTCGGATATCGAGGCATTACGCCGCGACGTAAAGGCCCTGCGCGAGGAAGTTCGCACCATCGCCTACGAGCGCGAAGCCGTCGAGACTCAGCCCGAAACCGACGAGGTCAGCCGCGAGGCCGAAGCTGCCCGCGAGTCTGCGATTCGCGAGGCCGCCGTTGGCGCGCGCGCCCATCGTGTTTTCGATAACGCATCGTTGTACGGATGGCATGCGCTGCCGGCCGTGGAGGTAAGAAACCGTGTCCGTCGTTAGTGAAGTTGCTGGATTCTGGGGCGAGGGCGCCATTCGCACGCTGAATGCTTTTCGGCGCGGCTTCGGCGCTCCTCAAAACGATCCTCCGGTGGTGACGCCTTACACGGTCATCTATGAAGGCGGCAAAGTCAGCCTCCGCTACTACACGGCGCGCGGCCCGATTCGTCATAAGACGCCGATGCTGCTGGTCTACGCGCTCATCAAGCGCCCGTTCATTCTGGATTTGCAGAAGGGACGCAGCGCGATCGAGAGTCTGATCAATCAGGGCTTCGACGTATATTTCATCGACTGGATTCCGCCCGGTCCCGACGACACCTGGCGCGGTTTCGATGCCTACGTCAACGGCGACGTCGCCAATGCGGTCGCGGCGGTGCAAATTCATAGCGGCGTCGAGCGCATCAACCTGCTCGGCTACTGCTTCGGCGCGTTGCTCTCGCTGATGTACACCGCGCTGCATCAGAGCAACATCAAGAATCTGATCACGTTCACGATTCCATTCGACATGAGCAATCGCGATCTGCCGATCACGAACTTCGCCGATGCGATGAATCCCGCTATCGCGGACACCATTACCGCGATTTACGGCAACTGCCCGGCGTGGATGATGAACTCGTTCTTCACCGCGATGAGTCCGATGCATCACGCGCTGGACAAGTACGTCGGCGCTTACAAGAACAAATCGCGCGAGAACTACGCTGAGACTTTCGAGCTGTTCGAGACCTGGATGCAGAGCGATGTGCCGCTGGCGGGGCAGATTTTCCGCGAGCTGACCAAAGACCTCGCGCGCGAGAACAAGCTGTATCGCGGCCTGATGAAGGTTGGCGAGGAAATCGTGAACCTCAAGAACATCACCGTGCCGCTGCTCAACATGATCGCGGATCACGATGACGTGGTGCATCCGAACTCGAGCAAACCGCTTCCGGATTTCGTCGCATCAGAGGATAAGCGCAACCTGCATTTCCCGACCGGCCACATCGGCGCGGCGGTGAGCAGCCCGGCACTTAAGAAGTTATGGCCAGAAATCGGCAAATGGCTCGGCGATCGCGACTAATTGCGCATGATACAACCGGCGGTTTTCGTCGCCTGCGCGACGAAACTCTGAGTGCGCCGGCGCGATTGATGGTTACCTTTCAGGCACCGTTACGCGGGGAGAGATCCGCGAATAAAATTGTCAGTAATCGGAGGTTCGACGTGGAAGGAAAAGCAAAGGAACACAAAGCAGCAGAGACCATGGGTGGCCAGTTCTTCAGCACCGACGGCATCAAGAAGATGGCTGCATGGTACATCGATACCAGCGAGAAGGTCGCCAATGGCGTGCTCGACTATCAGGCCAGTGCGACCGAGTGGGCCAAGTCGACCGCGCTCGCGCCGATTTTCGAGGCGCAGCATGACCTCGGCAGCAAGCTGGTGAAGCGTTCGGCGGAAGTCGCACGCAAGCTCTGGCAAATCGAAGGCTGATCGCATTCTCCCTCTCTCGCTATCCGAGAGACATTGCGATAACGCGGGCGCACCATGTGGCGCCCGCGTTTTTTTCGCGCGATAGCTGCGTCTTTTTCAGGTCGTTCGTGTCGAGTAGATAGAACTGATCATGAAGAGGCCCACGCGGATCGGTGTATTGATTTTTCTCGCGATGCTTTCTTCCGTACTCGCGCGCGCCTCTTCGGGTGAGGAGCGAGCCCTGCGTCCGGATGAAATAAGAGCACGTGCGGGCGGTGAAAGTTCGCTGTCCGGTGCGATCCTGAGTGACGGGACAGTGACCGAACTGCGAAGCAAGTGCTGCGATGGCAAGACGATACCTATCGGCTCTGGTGGCCGACCGGAGTCGAGGATCAACTGGATGGCGGGGTTTCCTGAGCTCTCCAAAGTAACGCCGAATGGTGGCGGAGACGACATTGTACTTACCTATCGCGACGGCAACGTACTTACTTGTCAGTACAAGAGTGAAAAAATCGCGTGCGCCGATAAAAAGCGCGACCCGAGTTCCCCCCTGATCCGTGCCGCTCGCCGCTTGCCACAGATCGGGCGCCGGAATAGCTTCGCGATAACCACATCCTCTCGATGCGGAGGCACACGATGGCTATCCACGACGATCCGATGCAGGCCCGCGAAGACGTCGAGGCCTTCGACCAAGACGACGAAAATCTCGAATTGACGCAGCTCGGCTCCGCGCTCCTGCGCGAGACCCTCAAGGACGCGCTCTCCAATGCCGGCTTGATTCTCGATGAACAGACTCCGCTCGAGGACGCGCTGCGCGAGATGCGCGAGCATCGCCAGGGATGCGTGCTGGTGACACGCGACGGCAAGCTCTCCGGCATCTTCACCGAGCGCGACGTGCTGATGAAGGTGGTCGGGACCAATATCGATCTGGCGCGCACTCCCATTCGTCCTTATATGACGCGAGATCCGGTGCGTCTGCCCGAGGACGCAATCGTCGCGTACGCGCTGAACAAGATGTGTCTAGAGGGCTTTCGCCATGTGCCGCTGACCGACGCCGATGGACGTCCGGTCGGCGTCGTTTCGATGCGCGACATCATCGAGTACCTAAGCGGTTTCTTTCCCAAGGACGTGCTGAACTTGCCGCCGGAGCCAACCAGCGGTTTTCGCAATCGCGAGGGCGCGTAGTAGAATCGTCCCCGGATTTAACCCACTCATACGAATCCGAGGGATTATGAAAATCGTAGTGGATCGCCATGCCTGCGAGGGCAATGCCCGCTGCTCCGAGGTCGCGCCGGAAGTTTTCGAGGTGCGCGACGACGACAAGGCTTACGTCAAAATCGAAAACCCTCCCGCCACGCTCCAGGAAAAAATCAAGCTCGCGGTGCGCCTGTGCCCGCGTCAGGCAATCAGCCTCGAGGACTGAGGCGAATTTATGGAAGCTCCCAACATCGAATCTCTCAAGCTCGAAACGCTGGAAATCGTCTCCGGCCCTCATTTCGAGGCCAACGGATATCCCCACGCGGAGTGGGCGTATCTGCGCAAGCACGCGCCTGTCTACTGGTACGATCGTCCCAATGTCGACCCGTTCTGGGCGATCACCAAGCATGCCGATATCGTCGAAATCTCTCGCCAGCCGAAACTGTTTCTCAATGGCCCGCGGCTGCTGGTCGCGACCAAGGATACCTACATCGAAGGCGGCGACATGCTCTTCCGCCATCTGCTCAACATGGATCCGCCCGAGCACGCGAAGTATCGCGACCTCGTCAATCGACGCTTCACTCCGCGTGCGGTCAGGTCGCTTGAGCAAGAGGTCCAGGAAATTGCGAGCGAGGTGATGGACGAGCTCGCGGCGACCCATCGCAACGGCGGCTCGATGATCGAATGCGACTTCGTGACCGACGTGTCGGCGAAGGTGCCGCTCGACGTCATCGCGGCGCTGCTAGGCGTGCCGAAAAAGGATCGGCCGCAGCTTTTCCGCTGGACCAACGAGACGATCGGTTCGAGCGATCCCGAGTTCAATCAGGGCGGCACCGCGGCCGAGACCCTTCAGCGTGCGCGCGAAGGTCTCTTCACCTATTTCAGCAACCTCGTCGAACAGCGGCGCAAGGAGCCGAAAGACGATCTGACCAGTGCGCTCGGCGCCGCGCAGCTCGATGGGCAGCCGCTGCCGATTTTCGAGATGCTGTCGTACTTCCTGCTGCTGGTAGTGGCCGGCAACGAGACCACCCGCAATGCGACGTCTGGCGGAGTCCAGGCGCTGATCGACAATCCCGATCAATGGCGGATGCTGCAGAACGATCCCGCGCTGCTGCGGCCCGCGGTCGAAGAAATCGTGCGATGGATCAGTCCTGTCATCCAGTTCGCGCGCACCGCGACCGAGGATTACACGCTGCGCGGCCAGACGATTAAAAAGGGCGACTCGGTCGCACTATACTATCCGTCGGCCAATCGCGACGAGGATGTTTTCGAGGAGCCGTTCAAGTTCGACATTACGCGCGATCCCAACCCGCACATCGCGTTCGGCATCGGCGAGCACTTCTGTCTTGGCGCGAACATCGCGCGGCTCGAACTCGAGGTGATCTTCCGCGAGCTGATGAAGCGCGTGGAGTACATCGAGTCGGCCGGCCCGCTGGAGCGCTTGCGTTCGGGCTTCGTCGGCGGTATCAAGCACATGCCGGTGCGGATGAAGCTTCGCCCGCACCTTTCGTGATACGATTCTCTTCCCGCCTCCTTTTTTTCCTCTCCCCCGCACCACGCGGGGGAGAGGTTTTTTTTGAATGAATCCAGATGTCGCGCGCGATGGCGGCGCATTCCGATTTTCTCCGCTGCGCATCGCAGGTTCGCTGATCATCGTTGGAATCGCGATCGCGCTGTGGATCAGCTCGCGTAGTTCGTCGTCCGATCGATCTTCGGGCGGCGAGTTCAATTTCAATGGCGCGCCGATCGAGGAGTTCCATTGCTTCGCGAGCGGCCCCGGACGGCATCCGGCGGTCATCCTCCTCCATGGCGCGGGGTATCGCGGCCAGAATCACGACGAGTTCGAGACGATGTGCGGCGCACTTGCCGATCATGGATACGACGCCGAGTTCATCGAATACTTCGATGCCACGGCAAATTCGGATCCCACCACCGATCCGATGGAAAACTTCCAGATGTGGACCGCCGTGATTCATTCCGGAATCGAAGCGCTCGCGCGCAACCCCGCGATCGATCCGAAGCGCATCGCGCTGATGGGATTCTCGCAAGGCGCGTATCTCGCGGTCGGCGCCGCCGCGCAGTTTCCCGATGACGTCGCTGCCGTCGTCGAATATTACGGCGGACTAATTCCGACGCTGCGCGACAAGGCCGCATCGATGCCGCCGACACTGATCATTCATGGCGAGGCAGACACGGTGATTCCGGTATCCGAGGCGAAGGATCTCGACGCGCTTCTGACCAAATCAAATCGGCCGCACGAAATGCATCTCTATCCGGGCGTCGATCACGGCTTCAACTTTCATCGTCCGAACAATTTTTACAACGCCGACGCCGCCGCCGACGCATGGCATCGCACGCTCGACTTTCTCGATCGCACTCTGAAATAAGTTTCTGGTTCCCCTTCCACCTTCAGGGCAAGGGGTTCGGGGTTAGGTCGAATTTCTTCCCTCGTGATACTGTCAGCCGAAATAAATCCTCGCACCTCGATGGAGTGCTTATGGCAACGACGAGAGACTACGCGACCACCAAAGATGGTGTGAAGCTGCGCTACGAGATTCGCGGCAACGGCGATCCGCTCGCCCTGATTATGGGATTCAGCGGTTCGGGCCGCGGATGGGGTGAGCCGTTTCTGAGCGGCATGGAGAAGCGCTATCGCACCGTCGTCATCGACAATCGCGGCACCGGCGAGAGCGACAAGCCCGATGCGCCGTGGACGATGACCGATATGGCGAACGACATCGCGGCGGTGCTCGACCACGCGAAGATCCCGCGCGCACACATCTACGGCATTTCGATGGGCGGGATGATCGCGCAGGAACTCGCCCTGCGCCATCCCGGCAAAGTCCGCAAACTGGTGCTTGGATGCACCACCACGGGCGGACCGGCCGCGGCTGCGCCAGCCGAAGAAACCATCGCGGCGCTGCTCACCGCGATGAAACTGATGTCGACCGATCCGGAGCGCGCGATCGATATTCTGCTGCCGGTGGTG
>DATGKG010000389.1:0-8151 GCA_035294805.1 Binataceae bacterium (SeqCode)
GCTTGCCACGCGTGCGGCTCGGTCTCCGTCATGATGCCCGCGATGAATCCTGCCACACCGATGAGCGTGAGGATCGCGCACACGGCAACCAGTGGCATCGATACGCGCACGCCAGTCGCGCCGGGAATGACCTCGGGCGCAAGCGGACGTGATGGGGATTGCGGTTGAGACGCCATCAATGCTCCGCCGGCTCCGGACGCGGATCCTCATGCGCGATTTCCTCGGCGCCTGCCTCGCGCATCATCGCTTCGATTTTCGCACTGTCGGCTTCGTCGCATTCGACCGCGATTCCGAACCTATCGGCGCTAAAGCGCTCCGAATAGCCCGGAATCGGATCGAATTGCGGCAAACGCGCGAATAGAAAAAAGCTCGCGGCCGCCGACAAGCCGCCGAGGAGAATCATCAATTCGAACATGATGATAATAAATGGCGGCCATGAAACCACTGGCTTGCCGCCGACGATCAGATTCCACTCCCATGATGTTCCGACTGTCACTGCGATTCCGGCGAGTACACCCGCGATGCCGCCAATCAGTACAAACGCGCGAACGGGGCTGGTCCCGTGTCCGATCGCATGGACCAGGTGCTCGCTCGGAATCGGTGAGAAGACGCGGAACGCGACGCCGTTGCGCTTCAGCGCCTCGACCGCGTGTATGCACTCCTCTTCGCCGGCGAACGTGCCGACCAATTCGATTTCGGCGGACATCTTATTCTCTCGGCAAACCCGGATAGTAATTGTCGCGCAACGACTGCCGCAGCCACTGAATCCCTTCTTTGAGTTCCGTCATCGAGATGATCGGCAGGTAGCGCGCAAACAGCGAGAACAGCATCAGGAACCACGCGAAGCTGCCGACCGTGATCATGATTTCGGTGATCGATGGACGAAAGATTGCCCACTGCGAAGGATTGAAATTGCTCGCGAGCGATCCCGCGATGATCACGAAACGCTCCAGCCACATTCCGATGTTGACGAAAATCGTGATGATCAGTAGCCAAATCGTGTTGCGGCGGATCCGAGGCGAGAACAGTGCCAGCGGAAATACGCAGTTGCCCCACACCATCAGCCAGAACAGCGGCGCGTAGTGTCCGAAGTAGCGCGCCTGGAAGGTGACCACCTCATACTGATCCTGGCTGTACCACGTCATGAAAGTTTCGGTGATGTACGAGTAGCTCACGATCAGCGAGGTCAGCAGCACTACCTTGGCGAGGTTGTCGAGATGCCATGGCGTGATGAGTTCCTCGAGGTTAAGCAGGCGCCGCATCGGAATGATGAGCGTGATCACCAGCGCGACGCCCGAAAGGATTGCGCCCGCGACGAAGTACGGCGCGAAAATCGTGCTATGCCATCCCGGCAACTGCGCCATCGCGAAATCCCACGACACCACGCTATGCACCGAGATGACCAGCGGCGTCGCGAGGCCTGCCAGCAGCAGGTACATCATCTGGAAGTGACGCCATTGCTCACCCGTCCCGCGCCATCCGACGGCGAGGATCGAGTAGAAGGTTTTACGCCAGCCCTTGGCGGCGTCGCGGGCGTTGGCGACATCGGGAATCAGTCCCATCACCAGAAACGTCGCGCTGATGATGAGGTAGGTCGACACTGCGAAGGCGTCCCAAACCAGCGGGGAGCGGAAGTTAGGCTGCAAACTGCGCTCATTTGGATACGGTAACAACCAGTAGGCATTCCATACACGCCCGAGATGGACGAGCGGAAACAATCCGGCGGTCAGCACGGCGAATAGGGTCATCGTTTCGGCGAAACGATAGACCGCAGTGCGCCATCGCGTGCGGAAGAGATAGAGGATCGCGGAAATGAGGGTACCCGAGTGCGCAATTCCGACCCAGAACACGAAATTCGTTATGTACACCGCCCACATGTTGGGTTGCCGCAGTCCGGTCACTCCCAGTCCGACGTAGATCTGGCGCGTCCATAGGGCAGCCGCGATCCCCACCAGCGTCGCGCAGAAACCGATCCATGCCCAGAACATCAGGCCGGGCGGATCCATGATGCGATGTACGCCGCGATCGACGTCCGCGTAGGTCGGCTCGGTGTTAATGGGTTGGACTGCGGCAGCCACCTAAGCCTTCTCCTTTTCGTGATAAACGCTGCGCAGATAGACGATCGCGGGTTGCGTGTTGAGGTCCTCGAGCGAGCGGTAGCTGCGATCTTTGTTGGCGTCGCGACGCTTCATCATCGCGCTATTGGGATCCTTCATGTCGCCGAATGAGATGGCTTTGGTCGGGCACGCCTGCGCACATGCGGTGATGATCTCGCCGTCGCGCAACTCGCGCTTTTCAATCTTCGCGGTGATTTCCGTGCTGACGATGCGCTGAATACAAAAAGTACATTTTTCCATCACGCCGGCGCCGCGTGCGGTCACGTCCGGATTGAGCTGCAAGTGCAATGGCTCCGGCCATTCGGGAACGAACCAGTTGAAGCGCCGCACCTTATAGGGACAGTTGTTCTCGCAATACCGCGTCCCGACACATCGATTGTAAATCTGCCCGTTTAGCCCCTCGTCGGTATGCACCGCCGCGAAGACCGGACAGACCGGCTCGCAAGGCGCGTGATCGCATTGCTGGCACAGCATCGGCATCAGGTAGAGCTGCGGCTGCGGCTCCGGACGCGACGGCTCGGGAAAATAGCGGTCCAGCCGAATCCACGACATGATGTGGCCGCGCGCGACCTCGTTCTTGCCGACGATCGGCACGTTGTTCTCCGCGTAGCACGCCGCGACGCATGCGTTGCATCCGGTGCACGCGTTGAGGTCGATCGTCATGCCCCACATGCGCTTTCGATTGGGCGCCTGCGAGGCATACATTTCATACGGCACATCCGGCAGTTCCTCTTCCACGTACTTCGGCTCGACGTGATTGGCGAGCTGCTCGATACTCACCGCCTCGGCAAACGTGCGCCCGAGCATGTAGTCGTAGCCGGTGGGCGAGACGTTCGGCTGCACGTCGCCCGTCGCGCGCGCCTGAACTTCGATATTCATGTGACGCGGGCGCAGCATCGTGAAAGCATTGACGCCGCGATTTTTCGCGTAGCGGCCGTATGAGGTATGGCCCTGCCCGAGCGGCACCGCGATCGTTCCGCGCGCGACGCGCTCGCTCACCAGCACCGGCGTAGTGATGACGCCCTCGGAGCTTCGCAGCTCGACGACCTGATCCGATGCGACGCCGATCTCTTTCGCCGTGTCGGGATGAATCTCCGCCCAGCTATCCCACACGATCTGCGAGATAGGCTCTGGAATTTCCTGGAGCCACGGCTTGTCCGCTCCGCGACCATCAGTAAGAAGCGGATGCGGATATGCGTGGAGCACGAGCTTCGGAATTTCCGGCGCGTTGGGACCGCTCTTCAGCGCGTCGGTTTTCAGCGCGACCTTCGCGGCAGTCGGCGCGGTAAACACTCCACCCTCGGTGAGCGACTTGATCCAGAATTGATTCGCGTCGGCTCCTACGCCGAGCTTCGCCCATTCGGTTTTGACCGCATCGGCTGTGTCCTTCCACGCCATAGCGACGCCGCCGCTGCGATTCGCGAGGTCGATGAGAACATCGCCCAGCGATCGGCTCGCGACGACCGGTTGCATCACGGGCTGGCCGAGGCCATGCACGCCCGTACGCGGAAAAGTATCGCGCCAGGTCTCGAGCGGATGATGAATCGGCAACAAAAGCTGTGCGCCGTCAGCTGATTCGTCCGGCACGGTGCCCATCCACACCAGGAAGGGAATCTTCGCGAAAGCCTCGCTGGTGCGCCACGCGTGCGGCATCGAGTAGAGCGGATTGGCGCCCGCGATAACGACCACATCGACACTCGACGAGGCGAATTCAAGGTTGGCGATTCCGTTCTGCGCGCCGCTCGAGGTTCCCACGATGCCGATCCGAATCGCTTCGAGTGCGGCGGCAATCTCGTCGCTCTTCGCATTCGTCTCGAGCGGCTCGCCCTCGAAGAACAGCATCGTGCGGCCGAGGTTGCCGGTCGCCGCGTTCAGAATGTGCGCCGCAGCATGGAGCGTCGCGTCATCGCCGCCGGCGAGCGCCACCGCACCATCGGCTTTGCCAAAGCGCTCCGCAAGATTTGAAATGGTGGCGGGGGGAATTCCGGTCTTCTGGCTCACCGATGCGGGATCGTACGACGCGACGAAACCCTTGAGCGCGGCAACATCGATACCGCTGTTGGGCTGGACCCATCCCTGCGCCAGCATCACATGCAACACGCCGAGCGCGATCGTCGCTTCGGCGCCCGCGGGCGAGGCGATCCACTGGTCGCACTTCGCCGCGGTCATGTTGAAGCGCGGCCCGACATAGATTGCGCGTCCGATGGTGAGCGCGCCGCCGCGATTTTTGGGTGCGCGAAATTCCGCATACTGCCGCGCGAGTTCGATCGGCGAGCGCCAGGTTTCAAGGAAGTCCGCGCCGAAGGAGATCAGCACCTCCGCCTGATCGAGGCGATACGACGGAAGCTCGCGGCGTCCGAACACCATCTCGGCGGCCTCGCGCGCAGGCTCGTCGCTAATCGCTTCGTAATAGATGGCGCGGTTGGATTTGTAAGCACCAAGGAATGCCGCGCTGATTTTCTGCAGGGTCGGTCCTTGCGGAGCGGCTATCAGCGCGATGCGATTCGCGCCCTTCCCCGCCGCGTCTTTCAGACGCTTCGCGAACCGCATAAGCGCGTCGTCCCATGATATTTTCGCGAGCTTGCCGTCGGCGCCGCGAAGCATCGGCTCGCGCAATCGATCGGGATTATAAAGTCCCTGCAAGCCTGCCTGCCCGCGCGCGCAAATCGCGCCCTGGCTTACCGGGTCGGCGGGATTTCCTTCCAGCTTGATGACGCGGCCCTCGCGTATCTTCGCGACGATGCCGCATCCGGCGGAGCATTCGTTGCAGGTGGTCGCGTAGAAGGTCGGCACTCCTGGAATGACGTTCTCATCCGGCACGACATAGGGAATCAGCCTGCGCGCGGCCGGTTGGCATCCCGGGATGGCGGCCGCCGCGCTCGCCGTCGCCGCAAGTTTCAGGAAGGAACGTCTGGTAAAGTCTGCCATTCGCTTCTCCGCTCAGTGATGACAGACCGCGCAGTCGAGCGTCGCCTTGCGCTGCGTGTGACAATTGATGCAAAAGCCCATGTTGATTTCATGCACCGGCACGACCCGATCCATCTTCTCCACGTCGCCATGACATTCCTGGCATTGCACGCCCGCGTTGATGTGCGGCCGATGCGTAAAACGCACGAAATCCGGCAGCGTGTAGACGCGGTTCCATCGAATCTCGAACGAAGGCTGGGCATCATCGGTCCATGGCCGCGTCACCGGCTTGATGCCGCCGACGAGTCCCGCGCCATGGCATCCGACGCATCGCGCGATGGGCGGAACACCCGCGCTTTGCGAGCGGCGCGCATACTCGTGGCAGTACTGACACGGAATCTTGTTGACGCCGGCGTGGATGCGATGGCTGAAGGGAATCGGCTGTTCGACATCGGCGCGCGGCGCCCAAGGACGCTGGGAAAAGGCCAGCGTGCCGAGTCCGAAGACCAGCAGGACAATAGCAAGAGGGAGCAGGGTCCGGTTCATGTCCTGAGGGAGAACCCCGGTTACGGTTCGGTTATGGCCGACAAGAGGCCCGCCTCGGCTATTGTCGAGACGGGCGCCGCTTCACGCACTCGAAATCCTGATTGTTACTTCGAGGAGCCCAATCCCGGGCTCATCGTGCGAGGGAGCCTTCTCAGCTTTAGTCCTCCCGAAGAGCAACTACCAGAAAATCGAGATGTTAAATTGTCTAACATTGCGATTGTCGATAATCAAGCAAGATTAATATGAGGCCTGTTTGGGCCGCGGATCAGACTCCAGTGGCATTCGCCCGCGCAGCGCGTTTTCCCCTTGCGGCAGAATGACTTTCGACTATCTATGCATTCGTAATGACGTGGTTTTGCGACGAATGTTCAACCCGCGAGGTCGATTAGCCTAGCGCGCTCGGCATAACCGCGCCCTGCTCGCCAGATCATCTAGCGACCACCTGCATCCTCCGAAGTGTGAAATTTGGCGTAAAACCGTGCCAAATGTTTCGAAGCATACGGGAAGTATGTTAGTTCTGTTTTGCAACTATCCAGTTTACGGAGAACCAGTTACCCGGTGCAGATCAAGACCGCTTCCAGACTCGGCCTCTTGCCGCCTTATCTCTTTGCCGAGCTCGACCGCCTAAAGAAGGAAGTCGCCGCCAAAGGTGTCGATGTCATAAGTCTCGGCATCGGCGATCCTGACCTGCCGACGCCTGCTCACATCCTCGCGAGCATCAAGCGCGCGACCGATGAGCCGAAGAATCATCGCTATCCCGACTACGAAGGTCTGCTCGAATATCGGCAAGCTGCGGCTAACTGGTACATGCGGCGATGGGGCGTGGAATTCAATCCGCAAACCGAAGTATGCGCGCTGATCGGCTCGAAGGAAGGCATCGCGAATTTTTCGACTGCGATCGTCGATCCAGGCGACATCGTGCTGATCCCAGACCCGGGCTATCCGGTCTATTACTCAGGATGCGTCTTCAACGGCGGCGAGCCGTATTTCCTCACTCTGCGTAAGGAGAATGGATTCAAGCCCGACTTGAATGCGATACCGGCCGAGGTCGCGCGTCGCGCCAAGCTGCTATGGCTCAACTATCCCAACAATCCTACCGGAGCGACCGCGGAGCTGGATTTCTTCAAGGACGCGGTCGCGTTCTGCCTCAAGCACAACATCATCCTCGCGCATGACAATGCGTATTCGGAAATCGCGTACGACGGCTATCGCGCGCCGAGCATTTTCCAGGTCGATGGCGCCCGCGAATGCGCGGTCGATTTCCATTCGCTGTCGAAAACCTTCTCGATGACGGGATGGCGCGCCGCCTTCGTGGTCGGCAACGCGGCTCTTGTCGGCGCACTCGGCAAAGTCAAAACCAACATGGACTCGGGCGTTCCGCAGGCGATCCAGGAGGGATCGATTACGGCGCTCGAGGGCGGCGACGGCGACCAGCTTGCAGCCTACTGCGCGATATACAAGGAGCGCCGGGACATCCTGGTCGGCGCGCTGCGCGCGCTCGGGCTCAAATGCGATCCGCCGCGCGCCACATTCTACGTATGGGCCGAGGTCCCTAAGGGATTCACTTCGGCATCGTTCACTGAGCGTGTGCTGAAAGAGGCCGGCGTGGCGATCACGCCGGGCTCCGGATTCGGCAAAGGTGGTGAAGGGTTCGTTCGTTTTTCATTGACGAGCGAGCGGGTGCGAGAGGCGGTGGAACGAATAAAGGCGCTCAGGCTGTAACGCACAAGGATGCCCCATCGGGCTTTCATCGGAATAGGCAGTAACCTCGGCGACCGAGCCGGTAACTACCGGGAGGCGATTGCGAAAATCGCTGCCATCCCCGGTACGCGCGTCGTGCGCCAATCCTCGATCTACGAAACCGAGCCGGTCGGCGACGAGCTGATGCTCAAGTGGCCGTTCCTCAACGGCGTGGTCGAGGTTGGTACGGAACTCACTCCGGAAGATTTGATGAAGCGCCTGCTCACCATCGAGCGCGCGATGGGCCGTAAGCCATTCAAGGGACGTAAGCCGCTGCGCGGCAAGTACAAGCCGCGCATTATCGATCTCGACCTGCTGTTCTTCGACAAGGAAGTGATCAACACGCGCGCGCTGACGGTGCCGCATCCGCGTTTGCACGAGCGCCGTTTCGTCCTCGCGCCGATGGCTGAGCTGGCGCCGACGCTGATGCATCCTAAGCTGAATCAATCGATCAGCGAGATGCTGTCGGCGCTGAAGACTCCGCATCGGGTCTCGCTGGCACGCGCTGACCTGCTGCGTCCCCCGCAGAAGAGACCCGTCCTCGTGCGATAGATTCTGTGGATTAATTTCCGCCGGCAGCCCGACACGAACTCAGGCGCAGCTAGGATTAACGATCCGATGGCGCTACCATCGCCTCGTCGGAATACACGGAAATGTTCAAAGCGGAATTCGCCGGCAACTCTATGCGGCACAAGTTCAGGCTGCTTGATTTATTCTGCTGTGCCGGCGGCGCGGGTGTCGGATACAGCAGGGCCGGCTTTGAAGTGGTCGGCGTGGACATCACTCCTCAACCGAACTATCCCTTCCGCTTCATTCAAGCGGATGCGCTCGAACTCGACCG
>DATGKG010000390.1:0-13665 GCA_035294805.1 Binataceae bacterium (SeqCode)
GATGCAACTGGTGCGCGTTCTGGCCCGACGGGATCTCGATCGGATACTTCCCGGTGAAGCACGCATCGCAGAAACCCTCGCGCCCTTCCTGGAACGAGTAGAGGCCGTCCCAACTTAGATACCCGAGCGAGTCGGCCGTGATGTAGCGGCGGATCTCCTCGACTGAATGACTCGATGCGAGGAGCTCTTCTTTGGTCGGGGTGTCGATGCCGTAGAAGCATGAGTTGGTGGTCGCCGGCGCAGCGATGCGCATGTGGACCTCGCGCGCGCCGGCCTGCCGCAGCATCGGAATGACCTTGCGCAGCGTGGTGCCGCGCACAAGAGAGTCCTCGATCAGCACGATGCGCTTGTCGCGCAGTAGTTCCGCTACCGGATTGAATTTGATCTTCACGCCGAAATGGCGAATCGACTGGCGCGGCTCGATGAACGTTCGCCCGATGTAGTGGCTGCGCACCAGTGCCATCTCAAACGGCAGTCCGGACTCCTCTGAATAGCCCAGCGCGGCCGCGGTTCCCGAATCGGGGACCGGCACCACGATGTCCGCCTTGGCCGGGCATTCGCGCGCGAGCGCCCGACCCTGATGCTTGCGCACCGAATAGACATTGCGCCCGTAGAGCAGGCTGTCGGGGCGAGAGAAATACACATACTCGAAGATGCATCGCTTGGTCGGCGCGAGCGCGAAAGGCTTTAGCGAGCGAACGCCGTCCTCATTGATGACGATGACTTCGCCCGGCTCGATCTCACGTACATACTCGGCGCGCACCAAATCGAGCGCACAGGTTTCGGATGTCACAATCGGCGCGCCATTTAGATTGCCGAGGACCAGCGGACGAAAGCCCTGCGGATCGCGAACTGCAATCAGCTCATGCTCGGTGAGCACCGCCAGCGAGTATGCACCCTTCACCTGCGCGAGCGCCTCGATGACGCGCTCGACTACGGTCGGGGCATGCGAGGCCGCGATCAGATGGATGATGACCTCGCTATCCGATGACGACTGGAAAATCGAACCGGTCGCCTCGAGCCGCTCACGCAACTCTTCGAAGTTCACCAGATTGCCATTGTGCGCGACCGCGATTCCGCCGCGCGCATACTCGACGACTAGTGGCTGGCAATTCTTGATTGTTGTGGAACCGGTGGTCGAATAGCGATTGTGGCCGATAGCGCTGGTGCCCTCGAGCTTGCGCAGCACATCTTCATTGAAAATATCTGCGACCAGCCCCATCCCGCGATGCGCGATGAGCGCCTTGCCGTTGGACGACACTATGCCGGCTGACTCCTGCCCGCGATGCTGCAGGCCGTAGAGCCCGAGGTACGCGAGGTTGGCCGCCTCCGGATGCCCGTAGACGCCGAACACTCCGCACTCCTCGTGGAAACCGTCGAGGTTGGACTCCTCTGCGTCGAGGATCACTTCCAGCTCTGATTCCACCTTAGAGCCTCCCTGGCAGCGCCGACTCATAGATGCGGTTTAATTCATTCAAGTCCGCGTCGATCGATGCTCGACTAATGCTCAGCCGCGCGTTTTCCGTCACTCGCCCGATGGTACGACATTCGATACCAACTGTTTCGAATGCCTTATGCACCGCCGCGACGTCGTTTTCCTTCGCACTCAGCACGATCGTCGATGGTCCTTCGCCAAACAGCTCCGCCGTATCGGAGGTCGAGAGTCCATCGATTTTCGCTCCCAGCAGTTTGTCCGGATTGAAGCAGGCTTCCGCGAGGGCGACCGCAAGCCCACCCTCCGCGACATCGTGAGCCGATCTTATCAAGCCTTGGTCGATAGCGCCAAGTAGTGCCGAAACTAACCGACTCTCGCGCAAAAGATCGATCGGAGACAATCCTTCCGGCGAACTACCATACATCGCCTCGTATTCGGAGGCCGCGAGCGAAGGCTTCGCCGTCCGCACAATTAGAATGTAATCACCCGGCGTCTTGAAAAACTGCGTCACGCGTTTCGAGGTGTCATCAAGCGTACCGACCACCGCGATGGTGGGCGTCGGCGGAATCGCGCGGCCTTCGGTCTCGTTGTAAAAGCTCACGTTGCCGCTGATGACCGGCGCCTTGAATGCGAGCGAAGCCTCGCGGAGCGCTGCAATGCCTCGGGTGAACTGCCACATGATTTCGGGCCGCTCCGGATTGCCGTAGTTGAGGCAATTGGTGATTCCGGCAGGACCGGCGCCGGCGCATGCGACATTGCGCACGGCCTCGCATACTGTCCCGACCGTGCCGAGGTATGGATCGAGCGCGCAGGCGCGCGGATTCGAATCCACCTTCATCGCGAGGCCGCGCTTGCTTCCCTTGATGCGCAACACCGCAGCGTCGCTGCCGGGACCGACCATCGTGTTGCTCAGCACGAGAGAATCGTACTGGCGATAAATCCACTTCTTGGAGCCGACGTTGGGATTGCCGAGCAGTTCGCGTAGCGCGCGCGACGGCTCCGGATGCGTGCGAATCGGCGCTGGTCGCATCGGCAGCGTTTTCGGCGGCGCGGCCGGACGATCGTACATCGGCGCCTCGTCGGCGAGCGCGCGCACTGGAATGTCGGCGACGACTTTGCCTCGCCACGTCGCGCGCCATCGCGCGTCGTCGGTGATAGTGCCGATCACGACCGCATGCAAATCCCATTTCTCGAAAACCGCTTGCAGCTCCGCTTCGCGCCCGCGTTCGGCGACGATCAGCATTCGCTCCTGGGATTCGGAAAGCAGAATCTCGTATGGGGTCAGCGTCGCCTCGCGTAGCGGAACCTTGTCGAGATCGATCACGATGCCGAGGCCACCGCGCGCCGCCATCTCACTCGACGACGAGGTGAGACCCGCGGCGCCCATGTCCTGCATCGCGACCATCGCGCCGGTCTTGGCCGCTTCGAGGCACGCCTCGATCAGCAATTTTTCCTGGAACGGATCGCCGACCTGCACCGTCGGGCGCTTCGCCTCGCTGGTCGCATCGAACTCGGCCGAGGCGAGCAGGCTCGCGCCATGGATGCCGTCGCGTCCAGTGGCCGATCCTACATACAGGACAGGATTCCCTACGCCTTTGGCGCGCGCACTTTGCAGCTCGCCCTTGCGCGCGAGGCCGAGCGAGAACGCATTGACCAGGATGTTGCCGTTGTAGGCCGCATCGAACATCGTCTCACCCGCAACCGTCGGCACGCCGACGCAATTACCGTATCCGCCAATGCCGCCGACCACGCCGCCGAGCAGGTATCGCGTGCGCGGATGATCGAACGAGCCGAACTTGAGCGAGTCCATGTTCGCGATCGGGCGCGCGCCCATCGTGAAAATGTCGCGCAGGATTCCACCCACGCCGGTCGCCGCGCCCTGATACGGCTCGACATACGACGGATGGTTGTGGCTCTCGATTTTGAACACCGCGAGCCATCCGTCGCCGACATCGATCGCGCCGGCATTCTCGCCCTCGCCCACCGCGACCAGATCGCCGCCCGAGGGGAGCGTCTTGAGATGTCGCCGCGATGATTTGTAGGAGCAGTGCTCCGACCACATCACGGAAAAAACGCCGAGTTCGGTAAACGTCGGCGTGCGGCCGAGCAACTTTTCGATGCGGTGGAATTCGTCGTTCGTCAGTCCGTGCGCGTGCGCCTGCGCGAGGTCGACCCTCGGCTCGCCGGCGAGCGACACGGGCGCGGTACTCATTTCGTTCCCACTCGCAACTGCCCGCGATGCTCGGGGACCGATTGGAACGCGATGATCGATTCGAAAATCTTGCGGCCGTCGGCGCCAAACAGCTCGCCTTCGAGCGCATGCTCCGGATGCGGCATCAGGCCGAACACGTTGAAGCTATCGTTGGCGACACCCGCGATCGATCGCATCGACCCGTTCGGATTGGCCGCATCGGTCGCGTCGCCGTTCGTATCGACATAGCGCAGGATGATCTGTCCGCGCTCTTCCATCTGAAGGAGTTCCTTCTCCGGCGCGACGTAGCATCCTTCGCCATGCTTGATCGGCATCGCGAGGATATCGCCCGGCCGCGTCGTGCAGGTGAACGGCGTCTTCGCGTTCTCGACCCGCAAATGAACGCGCTCGCAGATGAACGAGAGCGTGCGGTTGCGCGTAAGCGCGCCGGGCAGCAGATGCGCCTCCGTGAGAATCTGAAAGCCGTTGCAGATGCCGATGACAAGGCCGCCGTCCGCGGCGAACTTCGCGACGCTCTTCATGATCGGCGAGAAGCGCGCGATCGCCCCGCAGCGCAGATGGTCGCCGTAGCTGAAGCCGCCCGGCAGCACGACGCATTCGGCGCCGTGAAGGCTTTCGTCCTTATGCCACAATGGCTGCACGTCCTGGCCCATCACATCGCGCAACCCATAGATCGCGTCGAGGTCATCGAGCGAGCCGGGAAAGCGGATGACGCCCCATCGCATTTTTTTAACCGTCACGAAAGTCAAATTTTCTGCCGCGGTCCGTTGGGACTTCGGCAGTTTTTGGCGTGCCGTATTCCGAGCCATCAATCTCGAAACGGAAATCTTCGATGTTCGGGTTGGCGAGAAGCTGCTCGCACATTTTCGAGGCGGACGCGCGCGCTTCGTCGGGAGTTTTCGCCTCGATGTTGAGCGTGATGTAACGGCCGATTTTGACATCGGAGACGCCGGCGAAACCGAGGCTCGCCAACGCATGCTCGACGGTGCGCCCCTGCGGATCGAGGATGCCTTTTCGCGGTGTGACGAAAACCTTTACCTGCATCGGGCGATCTTTCCTTCGGGCATTCGTGGCGTTCGCAGCACCCTCACCCGATGGGAAACATGCACGCATGTTTCCCATCGACCTCTCCCAGCGTGCGCCTTCGCAAGCTCAGGCGCGGGAGAGGAACCACTCTTCTCCTGCGTGGGTTAGTGCTCCACCCTTCGCAGCATCTCGTGGTATGCCTCCTCGACGCCGCCCAGGTCGCGGCGGAAGCGATCCTTGTCCAGCTTCTGGCGCGTCGCTTTGTCCCAGAACCTGCACGTGTCCGGACAGATCTCGTCGCCGAGCAGAATCTTGCCGTGATGACGCCCGAACTCGAGCTTGAAATCCACGAGGATCACGCCGACGCCATCGAGGAAACGCTTCAGCACGTCGTTGACCTTGCGCGCCATCGCTCCGATGGTGCGAATGTCCTCTTCGCTGGCCCATCCGAACTCGATTGCGTGCTCCGGATAGATCAGCGGATCGTCCAGTGGATCCGATTTGTAGTAAAACTCCACAAAGGGCTTCTTAAGGACTTCACCCTCCTCGCGCCCAAGGCGCTTGGCGAGCGAACCCGCAACAATGTTGCGCACCACCGTCTCGCACGGGATGATTTCCAGCCGCTTCGAGAGCATCTCGCGATCGTTCAGCCGTTTGACGAAATGCGTCGGGACGCCCTCGCGTTCGAGTAGGCCGAAGAAGATCTCCGACATCCGATTGTTGACGACGCCCTTGTCTTCGATGGTGTCCTTCTTCTTGCCGTTGAAGGCGGTCGCGTCGTCCTTGAAGTATTGGATTATGAGGTCGGGGTTGTCGGTGGTGTAGAGCTTCTTGGCCTTGCCCTCGTAAAACATTTCGCGCTTTTCAGGAATGGTTTCCACCTTATTGCTCCCATGGGCCAGCGGTTTGCGATGCGTTCATCTTATATGGATGCGATGTGCGTAAGGCCACGATTCAGCGCCGCGCACGATGGCGCTTTTCCACAAACGCGGCCGTTTATTCACATTGGCGCTTCCGCCATTGTGTATGACTATGCTCTTAAGATGCGCATCTTTTCGCAAGATGCCAGCACGCGAGACGGGCACGACACATGGCGATCATCAAAACTATAGAAGAGCTGGAAGCGATTTACAGCAGACCGCTGGAGGCCTCCATCGTCAAGGAAGTCGGACGTATCACACCGCACTACCGGACGCTCATTGAGGCGTCGCCGTTCGCGGTGCTCGCGACCGCCGGTCCCGAGGGGCTGGATTGCTCGCCGCGCGGCGATCATCGCGGGTTCGTGCGCGTGGTCGATGACCAAACCCTGATGATGCCGGACCGGCGGGGCAACAATCGCCTCGACTCGCTGCGCAACATCGTACGCGACCAGCGCGTCGCGCTGCTGTTCATGATTCCCGGCTCCGGCACGACGCTGCGGGTCAACGGCCGCGCGCATCTCACCACCGACGCCGATGTTCTCGAATCGTTCGCGATGGAAAAGCAGCTTCCGCGGACGATCATCGTCATCAAGGTAAACTCGGTCTATTTCCAATGCGCGCGCGCCATCATTCGCTCGGAATTGTGGAATCCCGAGCGGCAAGTAGATCCTCACGCGCTGCCGAGCGCGGGCGACATGCTGGCGGAGCTGAGCGAGGGGCGCGTCGGGGGTGTAGAATACGATCGGACATGGCCCGAGCGGGCAAAGAAATCGCTGTGGTGAGGAATCGGAATCAGGCCAGTCGCCGAGCATGCCGCGAAATTACGAAACGAAGCCAAATGATCGAGGGAAATAAAGGTTTTTCTGAAACGGACATGTGTAGCATCGAACCGGAATGGGCCTTCCTGGCGATCAACGAATCGCAAAAACAAACCCATTAGGCGATTTGGACTGCGCTGAACAGACTACGAACATTCGATCTCGAAAGTGAAAAAACAAACCCACTAAACCCGCACGAATGCTACGATTTCGCTAAATCTTCGCCTTACTGTGTGATGCATTTCGGCGTCGGCAGGTAGGCCCAGCATCGCAGGAGGCCGTCGGCCGTGACGACCTCGACTTCCTCGCGGGTGTAGAGCGTCGGCACGTCCTCGTACGCATCGAGGCGACGCCAATCGTCGTCGGACAGGTTCAACATCACGAGGCCCGGCGTCGAGGCATCTGCGGCTCGCACGATGTAGAAGTATCTCGCGCGGCGGCGCTCGAAGCCGTCGAGGCGCGCGGCGATCACATCGACGCGGTGGCCCAGGATCTCCATCCGCTTCGCCTCCTCGAGAAGCGAGCCGTATACGAAGAGCGCATCGCGCGCGAGCATAGTCATGGTCACCGTATTGCTGTGAATGAGTTGTCGGCCTACGCTTTCCAGCAACAATGCTGGACCGACTATATCGTTTCCTCGACCAGCTTGGCCAAATCGGAATCCTCACGCGCGATTTCTTCCGCTACCTTTTCCGCCGTCCCTTCGAGTCGCGCGCGCTCATCGATCAGCTCGACAGCGTCGGCTATCGCTCGCTCAACGTGGTGAACCTGACCGCGATTTTTTCCGGTATGGTGCTGGCGCTGCAGATGGGCCAGTTCCTGGAAAAATTCGGCGCCAAGATTTATGTCAGCCGCATCATGGGACTTTCGCTGCTGCGCGAGATGGGTCCGGTGCTCGCGGCATTGATGATCGCGGCGCGCGTCGGCGCCGGCTTCAGCGCGGAGCTGGGCACCATGAAGGTGACCGAACAAATCGATGCGATGCGCGCGCTCGGCACCAGTCCGATCAAAAAGCTGGTGGTGCCGCGCGTGCTCGCGACCATCATCATGATGCCGATCCTTGCGGCGCTCGCCGACGCCATCGGGCTGTTCGGCGGATGGGTCATCTCGGTGACGCAGCTCGGCGTGAGCGGCGATTATTTCTACAATTCGTTAATCCAGCACGTCGAGCTGGGCGATTTCACCAGCGGACTCGGCAAGTCGATTTTCTTCGGCTACCTGATCGGCATTATCGCATGCTTCGAAGGACTGACGGCGAGCGGCGGCGCTGACGGCGTCGGGCGCGCGACGACTTCGGCAGTCGTGGCCGCATCGATCAGCGTGCTCATCTCCGATTTTTTCCTGACCAAACTGTTTCTTGCGATCTGATGCCTCAGAACAACAACAATCATCCGCGCCGACCGTTCATCGCGCTGCGCGGCGTCGAAAAAAGCTTCGGCCCCAAACCGGTGCTGCGCGGCGTCGACCTCGAAGTGATGGAGGGCGAAACCGTTGTCGTGCTGGGCGGAAGTGGCGAGGGCAAAAGCGTGCTGCTACGCCACATCAACGGGCTCGAGCGTCCGGATGCGGGCGAAGTATTGGTCGGTGGCAAGCGGCTCAACGCGCTTTCCGAAGATGAACTGTTTCCAGTGCGGCGCGACGTCGCGATGGTATTCCAGCTCGGCGCGCTGTTCGATTCGCTGAGCGTATTCGGCAACGTCAGCTATCCGATTCGCGAGCACGGCGAGCGCGACGAGGCGCGCATCCGGCGGCGCGTGCACGAAGTCCTCGAGATGGTCGAGCTGCACGACGATGTCGCGGAGCTTTTCCCGGCGGAACTTTCCGGCGGCATGAAGAAGCGCGTCGCGCTGGCGCGAGCCCTCGCGCTGGAGCCAAAAGCGGTGCTCTATGACGAGCCGACGACCGGACTCGATCCACTCGTCACGCACAAAATCAATCAGATGATCCGCGGCCTCCAAACGCGGCTCGGATTCACCTCGGTGGTAGTGACGCATGATTTGAAGAGCGCGTTTATGGTCGGCGATCGCTTCGCGTTGCTCGACCAGGGCCGCATTCGGTTCAGCGGCACCGCCGACGAAGTCCGCACCACGGGCGACGAACTGATGCGGGAATTCGTTGCGACCGCACTGTAGAATGTGAGCGAGGCGTTCGGACCGCGTGGCTAGAACATCAGTCGTAACCATTCGAGTAGGCGCGATAATCGCGGGCGGCCTCGCGATCATTTGCTTCGCGATTTTCTCGATTGGCCACGGGGCCCGGATGCTGCGCCGCACTGATGTCATCGAAACGCATTTCCATCGCATCAACGGACTTCAGACCGGAGCGCCGGTGTCGCTGGCGGGGGTGAATATCGGCGCGGTCGAATCAATCGGCTTCCCGGATGATCCGCATGCCGACTATGTAATCGTGAAGATGTGGATCGTCGATGCCGACCTCGCGCGCGTGCGCTCCGATGCGTTCGCGCAAATCGACACGATGGGTCTGCTGGGCGACAGGTACATCGAGATCACCGGCGGCAATCCCCAGTCGCCCTCGCTCGCGCCGAATCAGGTTCTGGCCGCGCAGGATCCGGTCGACTTCCAGGCGCTGCTGCAGAAACCAGGCGCCGACAAAATGATGGACGACGTCATCGACATCACGCAGTCAATGAAATCGATCCTCGAATCGATCGACAAAGGGCACGGCATCCTCGCGGAACTCATCAAGGGCGGAGGCGACGAGAAGCAGCCTCCGCTGACGCTGGCGGATCTCCGCACCACCTTCGACAACATGAACAAGCTCGCCATCGAGATGAACACGATGCTCGACAAGGTGAATCATGGACGCGGACTGGCGGGTGCGATGCTGTCGGACCGGACCGACGGCAAGAAGCTGCTCGACGAGGTGGAGAGCGCCGCGAACTCGATGAAAGGCACCGCGCAGAAGATGAGCCTTTTGGTAGACAAATTTAATAGCGGGAATGGTGCGGTCGGGCGCCTGCTCAGCGATCAGCAATACGCCAATCAGCTGCTGGCCAACATGCAGACCTCGCTCGCCGAGATGAAGGACATACTGCACAAGATCGACGACGGCCGCGGCAGCGTCGGTCTCGCGGTGAACGATCCGACGCTGTATTACGACGCGAAAAATTTACTCGACGGCAACGGCAGTATCGGATGGGGCGTACGGATGCTCAACGGACTCTACAGCCTGACGCACCCGTTCAGCAGACCATCGGCAACCGAACCGGTCGCGGCGTCACCGATGAGCGCGGAGGATCCACCGTCGCCGCAGGCGGCTCCATCGCCCGCGCCATGACGCATCGCTGCGACAGCCGGGCGTTGCCCCATTTGACAAAACTGTGTTAGCACGAGAGCGTTCACGGGAGATGTGTAAATGAGAATCTTCTTACCAGGCTGCTTACTCGGTGCGATGCTCCTGCTCATCGCGGGATGCGCCGCGCAGAGTGCGAGCGGCGGCAACGTGAAAGTCGGCATGACCACCGATGAGGCCGTCGAAACGATGGGCCAGCCAGATTTGAAGGACAACGTCGCCGATCCGAATCATACCGGCCCCGCGATGCTTCGCTATACGTGGCTCAATGCGGGAGAGGCAGCCCTATTCGGTCCCGACATGCGGGTAACGAACATCATCAACGTGGGACCCGCGCCTTCGTCGGTCGCGGAAGCGCAGCAAGAGCAGATGAAGCCGCCTTTCGATCCAATCCAGACGCCATTCGATTACGCCTTCTATCCAATCCGCGCCGCGTTTATCTATATTGGCGCCGGGCTGAATTGCATCGGAGGCGGAGGGTGTCATGCACCGCAGCTTCCTCCAGTCGCAGGCTGATCGCATCGCAGGCTGATCGGCTATACGGGATTTTTCGGCCTCTTCTGACCTCAAACTGTCACCAACCGGTCGGTCAGTTGTCCCAAAATTCCTCACCGACTCGCTGTCATGCCTCAACACTCTGGGCTATAGAAAGCATTAGTTGAACACGGACTTTCATCATATTGTTGAAAATCTATTTGCAAACTGTTAGCTGACTACGCTAACCTAGAGGTAGCTTCGGCTGAACAAAGTTAGCAAGAAACAGGAAGTCTCGAACAGGAGTGCTGTGCAGGTCGACTTTACGTGAGGTGCTCTCAGTCTCCCAGCTTCCATTGACCTTGCCTCCTCCATTTGCCGAAGCACAAAGACCAAGGATGTCCAAAAGCAGATGAAGAAGAAAACTCTCGGTTCGGTTCTCAAGGATCGGCGCGAATTCCTGCGCCTCACCCAGCGCGAGCTCGCGGCGAAGTTAGGCGTTAAGGCGAGCCACGTCGCCTACCTCGAAAATGGACGCCGCCGGCCCTCGCTATCGCTGCTGCGCCGCCTCTCCACCGTGATGGGGCTCGATAGCGAAACAATTTTCCTGCTCGCGCATCCCGAGGCACGCGCGCTGATCACACCGCGCGATGGCATTCCGGCGCAGCGTCCGGAAAATGCGTGGCGCAATTTTCTCAAAGATCGCTCGCTCATCGCGCGTCATCAGATCAAACCGAGCGAGCTACGAGTGTTAAAGCAGGTGAACATGCTGGGGCGCGTGACTTCGCCGCGCCAGTTTCTGTTCATCCTCAACTCGATTCGCCAGGCGGTCGAGGAAGAATAGTTCGCGTCAATCGAGACGCCCGGGGCCTACCTGCCTTTGGCCTCGGGCACTCCGATTCCTTTTAGAAAATCGCTGCGCGCCGCCATCGCGTCCTTGCGCACCGCGGCGTTGTAGGCGCTCATGATGGTGCGCGCGTCCTCGGTGCACATCACATCGCGCATTTCGCTGCGCTCGATGTACAGGCCCGCGTCGAGGTCGCGATCGGCGCCGAGGTTCACTGCGCGCTTGATCGCCGCGATCGATCGCGGCGGCCGCTTGGCAAGCGTGCGCGCCCAACCCATTGCGAATGACATCAGGGTTTCGGGAGCGAGCACGCGGTTGACCATGCCGAGCCGTTCGGCGTCGCGCGGATGATAGACGTTGCCGAACAGCATCACCTCGAGCGCGCGTCCCCTGCCGATAAGGCGCGGCAATCGCTGCGTGCCTCCACCGCCGGGCAGGATGCCGAGGACCGCTTCCGGCAATCCGATTTGATATGGGCCATCGGCGGCGAGCCGAAAGTCGCAGGCGAGCGCGAGTTCGTATCCGCCGCCCATGCAGTCGCCGTTAATCGCCGCGATGACGACCTTCGGCATCAACATGATGCGCTCCAGCATCCGATGAAATCCCGCTTCCAGTTCGGGAAAAGTGCGCGCGCATTCGGCCGGATCGGCGGCCGCGGCGGCGAGTTCCTCGACGCTGTAGTGGGTGATGAATTTGCCTTCGATGCCGCCGGTCAGAATGATCGCGCGCACATTCTCGTCGCCTTCGGCGCGGCCCACTAGTTCGAGCAGTTCCTGGCTCATCGCGGCGGTCATGTAGTTCATCGGCGGATTGGACATCGTCCAGATCTGCACCTGTCCTTCGGTTTCAACCTGAAAATATTTCATCGAATGTTCTCCTGTTGCCTCGCGTGTGCCGAGTAACTTCCACCATCGTGTGCTGTCAAGTACCTTGAGCGATCGTAGACGTTGATCTACGCTCGACTTGAGGGGTGGGGATCCCTGGAATGAAAATCGATATCGACCTCAAAGCTGGATTTCTTCAGAACCTCAAGCGCGAAGTCCTGGCTCAGCTTTCGCCCGAAGAGCGTACCGTGATCGAAGTGTCGACCGGCGAGATGGGCAACAAGCCCGACGCGGTCAAGCTCGGCTGGCTCAAGATGCGGACCAAGGAAGAGTGGACCAAGCAGCGCTATCTGAAGGCGCTCGATCGCACGATGAAAAAACTTCGCGATGCGGTCGCCGCGGAATCCGGTAAGAAAGACGAGTAGCCCTTCACGCCAGGTTGTAGCGCCCGTCACGGCTCGATCCGCGCGACGCGACGCTTGCCAACCTCCAGCACCTTGTGCTCGCCAGGGACGAAGCGGAAATTGGCGTCCTTGATCGTCTCGCCATCGACGCGCACGGCGCCCTGACTGACCAGCCGCCGCGCTTCGCTGTTCGAAGGCGCGAACTCGAGCTGCTTCATCAGCTCGCAAATCCAGATGTCCTCCGCGATGCGAAAGGTGGGAATATTCGTCGGTACCTCGCGCCGCTGAAACTTGCTCTCGAAGTATGCGCGCGCCGCCTTCGCCGCGTCCGCACTGTGATACTCCTCGACGATCATCGAGGCCAGGCGCTTCTTCGCCTCCATCGGATGAAGGCGCCCTGACTTGATGCTCGCGATTTCCTCGGGGTCGAGATCCGTCAGCAACTGGTAGTAGCGGAACATCAGGGGGTCGGAGATGCGCATGAGCTTGCCGAACATCTCGACAGGCTTTTCGGTAATGCCGACATAGTTACCCAACGATTTCGACATCTTGCGCTCGCCGTCCAGCCCCTCCATCAGCGGCATTGTCATCACTACCTGCGGCGCGTGCTTGCACGCACGCTGCAACTCCCGTCCCACCAGCATGTTGAATTTCTGATCGGTGCCGCCGATTTCTATATCCGCTTCGAGCGCGACCGAGTCGTATCCCTGAATCAGCGGATAGAGCAGCTCGTGCAGGAACAGCGGCTCCTGGCTCGCGAGGCGCTTCTCGAAATCGTCGCGCTCGAGCAATCGCGCCACGCTGATATTCGCCGCCAACTCGATCAGCTTGCGCACCCCGAGTCCGTCCATCCATTCGCTATTGAAACGGACCTCGGTGCGCGCGGGATCGAGAATCTTGAAAGCCTGCCCGCGATAGGTTTCGGCATTGACGGAAATCGCCTCGCGCGAGAGCGGCTTGCGCGTCTCCGAGCGTCCGGTCGGATCGCCAATCATCGCGGTGAAATCCCCGACCAGGAAAATCACCGTATGTCCATCGCGCTGAAAATCGCGCAGCTTCTTGAGCGTGATGGTGTGTCCGAGATGAAGATCGGGCGCGGTCGGATCCATCCCCAGCTTGATGCGCAGGGGACGTCCGAGCTTGAGCTTTTCGGCAAGCTCGGGCTGCGAGATTACTTCGACCGCGCCGCGTCCAAGCGCCGCCGCGCGTTCCTGTTCGTTGCTATGTTCCACCGCTTTGGGAATCGCTTTCCGTTCTCGCCCGAGGGCGGAGATCCAGCGTACCGGAAAGCGCGCACGTGTTACATCAGGCGCTCGCGCAACAGACGCGCTTCGAAAATCTTGAGCGCCTCGCGCTTGAACTGCGCAATCTGTTGCGCCGACCAGCGGCGGTC
>DATGKG010000391.1:0-7454 GCA_035294805.1 Binataceae bacterium (SeqCode)
TTCTTAACGTTATGAATCATCGCTGCCTCCAGAAAGGGTCATTTTCGATACCACGGCGTTTGCGGCCTCGCAAATGGGCCGCCGCCGGTCCAAATGACCTCTTTGCCCGGTAAGCGTAGCTGCGGGCAGCCTCCAACATAAAGGCATAGGGCGACGAAAGCGACCCTATTTCGGCGGCTTCGATCAGCGCGCGGGAGGCCGAGTCCGGCTAGGGCCGGGTATCTGGATGCCTCGCGGGTCTTGCGCCATTCGGCTTCGAAGGGCGCACGAGGCTGTCGGGCGAGAGCTTCACCCTGGATTCGCGATCCCACCAGCGCAGCTTGCGGCACGCCTCGACGAACTTCATTGCATCGCGCGCGGAAGTCAGTTCGATGAAGCCTTCGTCGATGGAGTCGTCGCCCACCGCCTTCGCGATGAGCGGCATGGCGGAATCGACATAGCCGATGAACTTGCAATGCGCGAAGGCATCGGCGACGAAATCGCGTGCGGTCGATTCGCCCAGCAGCATCTGCGCACCTGCCTCCGAGACGAGAATCGCGACCGCATCGTATAGCACCGACGGCCCGCCGTCGATTTTCTGTTGCGCTTCGATCCACGCGCCCGCGCTGTCCTTCACACCGCCGACCATCGGCGCGATGATCTCCAGCGTCGCGCCTTCCCGGTTGAGCGCTTTCCGCAGGGCCTCGAGAATTTCGGCATCGACATCGTCGGAGACCAGCGCGCCCACCTTGCGCCCGCCGAAGTTCTTCGGTCCGTTGCGCTGGATGCTGAGCGCCGACGACGGTTTGAGATTCGGGATCGGCCGGCGCGCCGGATCGGCCGGCTTCGGCATTTCCTTCAGGCGCAGGCCGGCCGCGACCTTTTGCGCCAGGTCCTTGTCGACGTTGAGCAGATGCGACACCATCCGGCTGCGAATCTCGGGACGTTCGACCTTGCTCAGCTCGAAGGTAAATGACGCCGCGATGTGGCCCTGCTCATTGGGAGTGTGGCTGATGTAGAACTGGCGGGCCTGGCTGTAGTGATCGGCAAACTTTTCCGATCGGACGCGCAGCTTGGGCCCCTCTTCCTCCGCAGCGAAGGATTGGAAGCCGCGCTCGGGAATTTCGCGCGGACCGCCGATCTCCGCGCCCCACGAGTTGGGCTCGTAGTTCGCGCGAGTGGCCGGATTGACCATCGTCATATGCCCGTCCTGCTGTAGGGTCGCGACCGGACACTTCGGCGCGTTGATCGGAATGTTGGTGAAGTTGGGACTGCCGAGGCGCTTCAGTTGCGTATCGAGATAGGAGAAGTTGCGCCCTTGCAGCAGCGGGTCATTCGAGAAGTCGACGCCCGGCACGATATTCTGCGTGCAGAAGGCGGCCTGCTCGGTTTCCGCAAAGAAGTTATCGACGCATCGGTTGAGGACCATCCTGCCCACGCGGCGGACCGCAATTTCCTCTTCGGGAATAATCTTGGTCGCGTCGAGAACGTCGAAGTCGAACTTGTCGGCGAATTTCTCGTCAAAAAGTTGCAGGCCCAATTCCCATTCCGGAAAATTTCCCGACTTTATCGCCTGCCACAGATCGCGCCGATGGAAGTCCGGGTCGGCGCCGTTGATCTTCACCGCCTCGTTCCACATCACCGACTGCATGCCCAGCTTCGGCTTCCAATGAAACTTGACGAAGGTCGATTTTCCTCTCGCATTGACGAAGCGGAACGTATGCACGCCGAAGCCTTCCATGAAGCGGAACGAGCGTGGGATCGCGCGGTCCGACATGATCCACATCGCCATGTGGATGCTCTCCGGGGTCAGCGAAATGAAGTCCCAGAAGTTGTCGTGCGCGGTCTGCGCCTGCGGAAATCCGCGATCGGGCTCCTCCTTCGCCGCGTGGATGAGATCGGGAAACTTGATCGCATCCTGGATGAAGAATACCGGCATGTTGTTGCCGACGATGTCCCAGTTGCCCTCCTTGGTATAGAGCTTGACCGCGAAGCCGCGCACGTCGCGCGCGAGATCGGCGGAACCCTTGTTGCCGGCGACGGTGGAGAATCGGATGAACAGCGGCGTCTTCTCACCCGCGCGCTGAAAGATGTCGGCTCTGGTGATGTCGGCCAGCGATTGGTAGGTCTCAAAAAATCCGTGCGCACCGAAGCCGCGCGCATGCACGACGCGCTCGGGAATCCGTTCGTGATCGAAGTGGAAGATCTTCTCGCGAAAATGGAAATCCTCGAGCGCAGTGGGCCCCCGTGTACCAATCTTCAATGAGTTCTGATCGTCGGCGACCGGAACGCCTTGCTTCGTCGTCAACTCTTGCACGCCGTCGCTAGCGATTTGATGGGTATCGCCGCCGCGACCTAAATCAACTTTCTCGTCGTCAAAGGTTACAGTCTTACGCGCGTCGCGCGGAGCTTTACTGGCCATGTCACACCTCGAATCTGAATCGAACCCTGGAGACATGTTTTAGACGAGCCCGCCGGGCTTTGATTCGGAATAGAGAGTTTCGCCCTGATGGAGCAGATGAAACTATTCCACCCGGCGCAGGAGGGCGAGCGAGCGCCCTTCGACGCGCAACTTGCTCCCCGCATTCAGCGCAGGCGCGGCGGCGTTTTCGCGGCTGTTGGTATCGAAGACCTTCTCGAAGCGCTTGCCCCATGCGCCGTCGGGCAGAATGAAATCCAGCGCCTCATGATACCCGTTGAAGAGCAGATAGAAGCTGTCGTCCTGGTATGGCTCGCCCCGATGGTCGACGCCTCCGATCGCATCGCCGTTGAGATACATGCCGATCGACTTGGCGAATCCGCTGTTCCAGTCCTCATCTGACATCGGCTTGCCGTCAGGCTTGAACCATCCGATGTCACTGACTTCCGCGCCATGAATCGGACGACCCTGAAAAAATCGCCGGCGGCGGAAGTTGCAATGTTGTTTGCGAAACTCGATCGCGGCGCGTGCGAACTCGAGCAGATCGTGGTCGGCCTGGTCCCAATGAGTCCAGGAAATCTCGTTGTCCTGGCAGTATGCGTTGTTGTTGCCGCCCTGAGTGCGGCCGATTTCGTCGCCCGCCAGCATCATCGGCACGCCCTGCGAGAACATCAGCGTTCCGATAAAGTTGCGCGCCTGCCGTGCGCGCAATTTATTTATCTCCGAGTCATCGGTCGGTCCCTCCGCTCCGCAGTTCCACGACCGGTTGTTGCTCTCGCCGTCGCGATTATCTTCCCCGTTCGCCTCATTGTGCTTATCGTTGTACGAGACCAGATCGTTAAGCGTGAAGCCGTCATGCGCGGTGACGAAGTTGATGCTCGCGCACGGACGCCGTCCGCTCCACGCATACAAGTCGGAACTGCCGGTGATGCGCGAGGCGAATTCGTTGAGCGTCTGATCGGCGCCACGCCAGTAGTCGCGCACGCAATCGCGATACTTGCCGTTCCATTCCGACCATAGCGGCGGGAAGTTGCCGACCTGATAGCCGCCTTCGCCCAGGTCCCACGGCTCCGCGATCAGTTTCACGCGCGAGATCGTCGGATCCTGCTGGATGATATCGAAGAACGCGCTGAGCCGATCGACCTCGTGCAGCTCGCGCGCCAGTGCCGCCGCCAGGTCGAAGCGAAAGCCGTCGACATGCATCTCATTAATCCAGTAGCGCAGGCTGTCCATGATGAGTTGCAGCGTGCGCGGATGGCGCATGTTGAGGCTGTTGCCACACCCGGTGAAATCCGTATAGAAGCGGCGATCCTCGGCGAGGCGATAGTAGCTCGCGTTGTCGATGCCGCGGAACGAGAGCGTTGGGCCGAGATGATTTCCCTCCGCGGTGTGGTTGTAGACCACGTCCAGAATCACCTCGATACCGGCGCGGTGAAAGTCCTTCACCATGTTTTTGAATTCGGCGACCTGCTGCCCGCGATTCCCGCTCGACGAGTATCGGACGTCGGGCGCGAAGAATCCGATAGAGTTGTAGCCCCAGTAGTTGGTCAACTTCTTCTCGTACAGGTGGCGCTCGACGGCGAAGTGATGTACCGGCATCAGCTCGACCGCGGTGATGCCGAGCCGCTTCAGATGATCGATAACCGCGGGATGTGAGAGGCCGGCATAGGTTCCCCGAATTTCTTCCGGAATCGCAGCAAGCAGCTTCGTCATCCCCTTGACGTGCAATTCGTAGATAATGGTGTCTTCCCATGGAATCGACAGCCGCTGATCGCCATCCCAATCGAACCATGGCTCGGTGACGACACTTTTCGGCGCGAATGGTGCGCTGTCGCGATCATCTTTCTGCAAGTCTTGTTTCTCGGCTCCGATGGCGTACCCGAACAGCGCATCGTTCCAGTCGATCGTTCGATCGATGGCCTTGGTGTAGGGATCGAGCAGCAGTTTGGCGGGATTGAATCGATGGCCATTGGCGGGATCATAGGGGCCATCAACGCGATATCCATAGCGCTGCCCGGGGCGGATGCCGGGTAGATAGACATGCCATACGAAGCCGGTATGTTCGGGCAACGCGATGCGCTCCTGCTGCTGATTGCCGTCGTCGCCACCGAACAGACAGACTTCGACGCCGGTGGCGTTTTCCGATCCGAGGGCGAAATTGACGCCTGCGCCATCATAGGTCGCGCCGAGCGGATACGGTCTTCCAGGTAAGGTTTTCATTGCTTGGTTGGACGGCTTAGTACGCTGCCGCATTCGTCGCAATCGTGACGTGTTATCAGCCTTCGCAAAAAACAGGAGCGCGAGGGCCAACGTTGTGCGACGTTCGGCCTCGCGCTCCGCCTGACTCGTGGAACTTTCGCCGAGATGGCCCCTAGCGCCTGCTCCAGATCGAGATCATCTCGCGATAGACGCGCTCGTACTTTTCCGCCATCACATCGACGGCGAAGCGCTTCTCGTATTCTTCCCGGCAGGTCGCGCGCGAGATTTGGTCGACCTTCTTTACGGCCGCGACCAGATCGTCGAACTCCGATGCGACAAAACCGGTGACGCCGTTGCGCATCACTTCGGGAACCGATCCGCACGGCCGCGCGATGACGGGAGTGCCGCACGCCAGCGCTTCGATCATCACCAGGCCGAACGGCTCCGGCCAATCGATGGTGAACAGCAACGCGAGCGCGTTGCCGAGGAACTCGCTCTTCTGCAATTCGTTGATTTCACCGATGAACTCGACCCCGGGCGCTTCATTGATCATCGGTTCGATGGTGGTCTTGAAATACTCGCGATCGACCTCGTCGACCTTGGCCGCGATCCGCAGTGGAATGCCGGCCTTGCGCGCGACGCGAATCGCGATGTCCGGCCGCTTCTCGGGCGCGATCCGCCCGAGGAACGCGAGGTACTTGCCCCCGTTGGGATTGTACTGAAGGTGCTCGCGCGGGACCCCATGATGAATCGTCGAAACCCAATTCGCCCATGGCAGCGGCTTGCGTTGCGCATCGCTGATGGAGATCACCGGACGATCCTTGAATTGCTTGAAGATGGGAACCAGTTCCTCGAGATCGAGCCGCCCGTGCAAGGTGGTAATGCTCGGTGTTGCAACCAGGCGCGAAAAAGCGAAGGTCCAGTAGTCGATATGGCAATGAATGATGTCGAAATCATCGGCGTGCTCGTAGACCTGGCTGAGCATCGCCATATGGTTACCGAGTCCGTTGGCCGCTACCTGCGCGAGGCCTGCGAGACGAAGCGCGGTTGGATACCCGGCATGCAGCTTCGCAGATGTCTGCGAGTCGCCGGAGGCAAATAACGTGACCTGGTTGCCGCGCCGCACCAGCTCTTCCGTCAGGTAGGAGACCACACGCTCCGTGCCCCCATAGAGTTTGGGGGGCACGCTTTCATAGAGCGGGGCAACCTGCGCGATTCGCAGCGGGCGCGGACGCTCGATGCTGCTCGACTCGCGAGGGCTTTCAACTTCAACCGTGGAAATCAGCTCAGACATGTGAAACACCTGTGAGGTACAAGAGCGCAAGTGTTTGGACGAGAGCAGCGGACTGCCGCCCCTCGGCCATGTAGTTGGCGGTCGATTTCGCAAGTCCCGTTCCACCAACGCTTAATGGAAGTCTGTATTACCTGTTGTGCTTTGACGGTCTACGAGCGCAAACATTCATCAGCAAAGGAATTCCAATGCCGCAAAACGTCAGCGACGCTCCCCAAAACGTCATCAAAGTGCGAATTGACGGTGACATAGCGTATCTCGCGCTAAATCGGCCCGAAAAACGCAACGCCATCAATAGCGATATCCTGCGTGCCCTTCCGGAGGCGCTCGCCGAAGTCGACCGGCGTGAGGTTCGCGCGGTCATCCTGTATGGCGAGGGCGCCGCCTTTTCCGCGGGCATCGACTTCACTTCGCTCGCCTCGGATACTGGCGCTCCGAAGGGCGCGGGCGACGGCCCGGACCTGATTCGCTTCCGACGCTTTGTCCACGGATCGCAAATGTCGCTCGACGCCCTGGAGCGCATCGAGAAGCCGGTCATCGCCGCCTTGCACGGATACGTCGGCGGACTCGGGCTCGAACTCGCACTCGCATGCGATGCACGAATCGCGGCGACTGGTACCAAACTCGGGATGCCGGAGACGCGCGTCGGCCTCGTGCCCGACGTGGGTGGGACCACGCGGCTGACGCGCACGGTCGGCTACGCGCGCGCCAAGGAACTCATCATGACGGCGCGGCTAATCGATGCGGAGGAGGCGGAGCGCATCGGCTTGGTTAATCGCGTAGTCGCCGTCGGCGCGCACATCGCGGCGGCCGAGGAACTTGCGCGCGAGATCGCGCGCAACGCACCGCTGGCGGTCGGGCTGGCCAAGCGCATCATCGACATCGGCCATAGCACCGACAAATCGACCTTCATGGATCTCGAGATGCTCGCGCAGACTTCGCTATTTCAGTCCGAAGACTTTCGCGAAGGTGCGGCCGCGCTGGTACAGCGTCGCGATCCGAAATTCAAAGGGCGCTGAGGTGAATTTCGAATGAAGCCTCGAAACGCGCGCCGGGCTGAAGCTCGAGCATGCCGCTATCGACGCCCTTCGCTGCGAGGTTGAAGGCATTCGGTCCGCAGGTGTACGGCTCCAGCGCGACCACATCGGGCGCGGGCGGCGCGAACACCACGAGGTTGCGGAAAATCGGCGCCGCGCGCAGCTCCAATGCCATCTTGAATTGCGGATCGATCATGCGGGCCGCGCGCTCGCCGCGTTTGGGATCGAGTGTGTAGGCGTCATCCAACGTATCGTTCCCAAGCTTTACCGGACGGCGAAGATCGAATCGTCCCGACGGCGCGGCGAGCTCACCGCTCGGCAGCAGACGCGCATCGAGTTGCCAATGCCGATCGACATCGCCCTCGACTTCGATCGCCGCGCGCGTGCCCTTCGGATCGAGCGGCGCATGAAAGTACGGATGCGCGCCGATTCCAAATGGCATCGGACCATCGCCGACGTTTTCGACCGCGGCATGCAGACGCAGCCCGTTGCCGACTTCATAATCGAGGTCGAGCACGAACGGAAACGG
>DATGKG010000392.1:0-2061 GCA_035294805.1 Binataceae bacterium (SeqCode)
CCACCGCCTTTTCCCTTTTTGCTTTGTAATAAGCCGTGATTTTTTAGTTCGAGCAGGATGAGTTCGAGGAACTTGCGCGGCATTTTATCGGGAGCCGCGATATCGGAAATCAGAATCGGTCCCTGTCCATAGCGCTGCGCCAGGATGACGATCCCTTTGAGTCCGTATTTGGCTTTTTTCGATAACAAGGTCTGCCTATCGGCTGGCTAGGCTATTTTCCGATGCGATCGCAGTCAAGTTTCCTTGCTCGAGAAGTGCGGCCCGCGCTTCCGCAGGCCGCATCTCGCTGACAGTCAGTGGTTACTCCGCGTGTTTCCGAATGAAAGCGCCAATCTTCTCGATCGCCTGCTGCCCCTCATCCAACATCGGCGCAAACATATGCCATACGTGGATCATCTTGTCCCATGGCTCATAGGTCACATTGACGCCAGCCTTCTTGGCGCGCTCGGCCAGCCTCGACGAGTCGTCGAGTAACGTTTCCGAAGTGCCGGCCTGGATCAGTAGCGGAGGCAATCCGGCTAGGTCCGCATACAATGGAGCGGCGAGCGGAGTGCGAGGATTCTTCCCTGCGAGATAGGCCGCGGCCATTCCGAGCAGGCCATCTTTGTGGACAATCGGATCGAGAGCATCCTTACTCGTCATCGACTCGCCAATGCCTTCGAGATCAACCCACGGCGACAGCAACGCGCCCGCCGCCGGAACCGGAAGCTTCGCGTCACGAATCGCAACCAGCGTCGCGGCAGTAAGTCCACCGCCGGCGGAATCTCCCGCCACCGCGATGCGCGTCGGCTTCAACCCCTGCGCAAGCATCCATCGATACACCGCAACTGAATCATCCACTGCCGCGGGAAACGGATGCTCGGGGGCGAGCCGATAATCGATCAGCAGCACGCGCGCTTTCGCCGCTCGCGAGAGTCGCCCCGCCAACGCGCGATGAGTATTGATCGATCCGATCACGTATCCGCCACCATGTAGATAGAGAATCGCGCGTCCGGAATCCGCGCCTGGAGCTGAAACCCATTCCGCCTTGACGCCGCCCGCGCTGACCGGCTCGCTTTTGATGTCGGGCTCGACCGGAAGCATCGCTCCCATCGCCTCGAAACCGGCGCGGACCTGCTCGATACTTGCGTTCGGATCGGCTAGTGGCCGTGCCTTCAGCATCTGAATTAAGCTGTCTAGTTGTTGTTGTGACATCGCTCCTGCCTCCTGCATTCTAGTTGCGAAGAATTACCACTCGGATCCTTCACCTGAGAGACTCGGCATTCCGCTGTGCGCCCACAAACCTCCGTCGGCTACGAAGTAGGCGCCGGTCACGAAGGAAGCCTCGTCCGACGCGAGGAACAATACCACGTTTGCGATCTCTTGCGGCTCCCCCAAACGGCCCATCGGAATTGCCTCGCGGATGCGCGCGACGTTAGCGGGACGCGCCTTCTCGAGCGCCAGCAGCGGAGGCGTCCCGATCGGACCCGGGCACACCGCGTTACATCGGATACCTTTGCGCGCGTACTCGATCCCAGTCACTCGAGTGATATTGACCACGCCCGCTTTCACCGCGTTGTACGCGCCGAGGGTATAGTCGCCCGCCAGTCCAGAGACTGACGCGGTATTGACGATGGCGCCGCGGCGTTGCGGCAGCATCGCGCGTTCGATCGCGATCTTGGTCGCGTACCAGTAGGCGGTCAGACCGACGTCGAGAGTCTTCTGCCATCCTTCTAGCGTGATATCGGCGATGCGACCCACGGTGGTGAACACGGCGTTGTTGTGCAGGATATCGAGCCGCCCGAACTTCGAGATCGCGAAGCCGATCATCTTTTCGATTTCTTTGGTACTGCCGACATCGGCGCGATGAAACTCCGCGATGCCTCCGGCCTTGCGGACTTCATCGACGACCGCGCGTCCGCCGTCCTCGTTCAGATCCACGACGACAACCGAAGAGCCCTCGCGCGCGAAAGTCTTGGCAGTGGCCGCGCCGATTCCCGATCCTGCGCCGGTGATTAACGAGACTTTATCTTTGAGTCGCATGATGTGATTTCTCCCGCGAAGTGCAAATCGCGGCGAGTA
>DATGKG010000393.1:0-2016 GCA_035294805.1 Binataceae bacterium (SeqCode)
AGCACAGCGCAGCGCTCGTCATCGCACACTCGAGCCGCTTCCCGGTGCCCCAGACGATGGCGACCGGCCCGTTCGTTTATTTTCGCTTTCACGGGCCGCGCGAATGGTGCTCGTCACCGTATTCCAAGGCCGAGCTGACGAGGTGGGCGCGATCGATCACAACATTCATGGGACTGGGCCTCGACGCGTATGCCTACTTTAACAACGATGCGCATGGCGACGCCCCGCCAAATGCGAAATTGCTGGAGGAAATCGTCGCGCGAAGCAAACTGCGAGGTTGCGTTTGAGTCGATTAATGCGCGACCCGCGGCATGCTAAAATCGTTGGCAGTGTTCGAGTTCGATAAATACGATCCCAAGCTGCATCGCGAGGCGCCGGCGACGCCCGCCACGAGCTATGCGCCGGCCGATGATATCGCCGCGATTTCATTCCTGCATTGGGGCGAACATTGCGTCGAATGCGCCGCGCCTGCCTGCTACGCGAGCTGCGACCTCTACCAGGCGCGTTCGGATTTGCGATGCCGTCGGTTTGCTTTCGGCGCGTACAAGAACCGGTCTTTCCGTTCCATGCGCGGCTACGGCGTCGAGGTTTCATTCAAGAAATGGGCGAAGATTGAAGCATTCGGCGACACCGCCGTTCATCCGATCGGCAAGGTCCTGCGCTGGGAGCGGATGGTAGAGGCGGGTGCGCCGATCGCCAATGTCGCGGGACGCATCGTCGCCCGCGCCACCGGCAATCGCATCTGGGACCAGGTCACTTACACCGCAGCGGAAAAACTTACCCGCCGGCTCAACCAGCGCGGCGTCGAAGGGGCGCAAGCCGAGGCGTTTCTGCTCGAGGTATACAATCCGACCGAAAGCGAAATCCGTCTGCAGGTGATTTTCGCAGTCTCTCCTGACGACGTGCCGGGCAACGGCCATGCCCCGCCCCTGATTGCGCCATCGATCAACACGGTCGCGTTGCCGCCGGGCTATTCGCGCCATGAACTTCCGGCGCAATGCTTCCACTCGATTCTCGATCGAGGCGCGCCGTTCAAAATCACGATGGTGCCGGAGGCCGACGGCAACGGCAGGTTGGTTTTTCTCACCGCCGATCTCGTGAAGTTCAAACCACGTCCGGCCGCGAGCGCCGATACCCGCAAGATTAAATGCATCGTGTGGGACCTCGACAACACGCTCTGGAATGGCACGCTGGTCGAAGGCGACGAGGTGGTGCTGAACCCCGCGGTCGCCGATTTGCTGAAATACTTCGATGAGCGCGGTATCCTGCTCAGCGTCGTCAGCAAGAACGATTTCGATCCCGCCTGGAAGAAGCTCCAAGAGTTCGCCGTCGCGGAGTACTTCCTCTATCCGCAAATCGACTGGATGCCGAAGAGCCAAAAGATTCGCAACATCGCGAAGCGTCTCAACATCGGCATCGATACCTTCGCCTTCATCGACGACAACCAGTTCGAACTCGATGAGGTCGCGAGCGCGATTCCCGAGTTGTTGCCGATCAATGCGAATCAGATCGCATCGCTGAAAGCCGATCCGCGTTTCCAGGGCAGCGTGACCGACGAGTCGCGCACGCGGCGTAAGATGTACCAGGAACAGGTCGCGCGCGAGCACGAGGAACAGGGCTTCGGCGATGATTACCTTGGCTTCCTGGCCTCATGCGCGCTCAAGCTCGAAATCGGCGGATACTCCGAGCGCGATTCCGACCGCGTAGCAGAGCTGGTGCAGCGAACCAATCAGCTGAACTTCTCCGGACGCAAATATTCGCGTGACGAATTGCGCGAGGTCATCGCGAATCCGGCGCTCGGCAAGTACGTCATGCGCGTCAGCGACAAGTACGGATCGTACGGCACGGTTGGCTTTTGCATCACTCAGACGCAGCCCGCGCGCTTCGAGATCCTCGACTTCATGCTCTCATGCCGCGTGCAGTCGAAGTTCATCGAGCAGGCGCTCTTCAGTCATCTGCTCGCGCATCACAACCCGCACGGGGCGAACGCGATCTGGGTGAACTTCAAGAAGACCG
>DATGKG010000394.1:0-5942 GCA_035294805.1 Binataceae bacterium (SeqCode)
CCGGTGGTCGTCTATTGCCGCGACAGTTTGTGAGACTTGAGCGCGCGAGCTGCGGCGCAGCTCGCATTTCTCGGCTACTGTGACGTGCTGCACTACTTGAACGGCAAGGCCGATTGGGTGGTGCGCGGACTTCCGTGCGAGCCCGCGCCGCCGATGCGTGAGAAGCTGCGCGTCCTGCCCTACTTCATCAATAATCTTGCGCCTGGAATTCGCGCGAAGTGGATCGCGATGTCGCGTCGGGGCACGGTCGTGCAATGCGCGAAGGATGATTTGTCTCGGCTGCGATCATTCGGTTCGGCCGATGCGTCATCGGCACGAACTGATGTGACGGCGGTGATCCTTAATGCTGAAGGCGCTTTGCTTGGCGCGATGGAACCGAACGGGATGAATCCCGCGCCGCAAACGATTCGCCCCGACATGACGCATCGGCTCGCTGCACAACTGCTCGAAAAAAATCGCTACATTTTGATCACGACATCCTTCGGGAAATACCTCGGCCGCTACGAACCGCCAGCTACCTGAGGATCACGCCGTCCTGCGAGATGTCGAGATACCATGCTGCCTCGCTTGCGAGTTCGTCAGGACGCGCCTCGTAGTACTTCACTAGCGGCGCAGCGCCGAGCGCCGCGATGAGTTGTGCGGCGGGCACCTCGACGAACCCAAACCGTTGGAAGAAATCCGCGGCCTTGCCGCTGAAGAGATATAGCGACCGCGCGCCGCGCGTATGCGCTGCCTTGCGCGCCGCCGCCAGAAGCTGCGCGCCGATGCCGCGTCCGCGCATTTCGTCGCGAACATAGAGAGAGCGAATCAGCGCCGCATCGAGGCTGGGCTCGACGCCGATCACGCCCACCGGCTCCCTTCCGAAGTACGCGACGAGATAACACGCCGGCGGCCATTCGATGCCGTCGGTGGTCATGCGCGCGCCGGAGAGTATCGTGCGCACCAGCTCGACATCGCGCGTCTGCTCGATGACGAGCTTGCCCTCCTGTTTTTTTCGCAGCGCCATCGGCGACGGATGCGGCTACTTCTTCGGCGGCGGGAACAACTGCTCGCCGGTGTCCTCATTGACGACGGTGATCGCCTTGACCGGACACGCGCGCGCGCCGGCGAGGATCGTCCCGTCGGGCGCACCGGTAGGATTGACGACTTCGGATTTGCCTTCCGCATCCAGCTGAAACACGGAAGGCACCGTCTCGACGCAATCGCCGCTCGCGATACATCGGTTTTTGTTCACGGTAATTTTCAGTTTCGCCATGCACGAACAATAGAATCGGCGGTTTGCGCCTCGCAAGCGACGACGTTGCGCAGGCGCGCGCGCGGAATGATACTTTCAGCGGCTGCTCACATGGCGAACATCATCGGAACCGGCATCGACGTGATCGAAGTGGAGCGCATCGCGCGCGCGCTCAGCAACCCGGTGACCGGCGAGCGCTTTCGGAAGCGCATCTACACTTCCGGCGAGATTGCCTACTGCGAGTCGCGCGGCAAGGCGCGCTATCAGAGCTATGCGGCACGTTTCGCCGCGAAAGAAGCCGCGATGAAGGCGATGGGCACCGGATGGAATCGCAACGTCGGATGGTCGGAGATCGAGGTGGTGCGTGAGCGCGGCAAGGCGCCGACCATCGCGCTGCATGGCAAATCGGCCGCATTCGCCGCACGCAAGAGCATCGCGCGATTTCACCTGAGCATCACGCATACCGCGGCGCAGGCAATCGTCCACGCGATCGCGGAAGGCTGACGCTATCTCGAGGGCGACGCGGCCGGCGCAGGCGTTTCCTTCGCGCGGAAATCTGCCGGTGTCTTGTTCATCTGGCTGAAGAGAAAATCGTCGGTCGAGAACAGGGCGGTGTTGGCGCTCGAGGCGGCGTAGTATTCGGTGTGCGGACTCGATGACGCCGGCGGTTCCGTGCTTTCGGCGGCCGGCGCGGGTTTCACATCGATCTTCGCCAACCGCAACTGCCCAACCTCGCGACCGTCCTTGTCCTGCATCGTGACGACCAGCGTCGGCTTGTCCATGCCGAACATCTCGGGACTCTTGATCGGATCCATGATGATCGAGTTGCCCTTCAAATCGTGAATCTGATCCATGAAGCGCGCGACCACCGCGTCATCCGCGGGCGAGGTCTTGCCGCCCTCGACGAGACTCCACTTGCCGTCGCTGCGCTTGAGCGCGAATTCCGGCTTGTCGAGCGGATTGATGGTGAGCGTCGCGACCTTGTCCGGATCGAACCTGAGCACGGTCTTGTCGCGCAGGTTTAGTACTGTCTTGTCGACGCCGCTCATCACCCACGGCGCGACGGTATAGATGGGCGCGCGCTCGCCACGGCGCACATAGATTCCGTCCTTGCCGGATTCCTTCTGTTTGAAGCCGAATAGCAACGACTGCTGCGCGCCCGCGGTGCCCAGATTGACCGTCGCGACGAGATGCGGTTTTTCGAGGCCATACTGCGCGGCGTTGCTGGGAGTATCGGTAATGAAGTCCGCGACCTTGGAATCGCCCAAGGTGGTGAGGACCTGCCGGACCTGGGTGGGATCGGCGTCATAGTTCGCGGGCTTGACGATTTTCCATTTGTCGTCGACCCGATCGATCTCGATCTGCGTACCGTCATCGCGCGCGATGGTCAGCCTTTTCACGTCGTCGACCTTGAACGACATCAGCTCGCGATCGCGCATCTGGTCGGGGGTCTTGTTCATGCCCGAGGGGAACGCCGAGGAGGTCAGCATGATGGCCGGCTTGTCGCCATACTTCAGATAGGCGGAAAATCCTACCGGCGTGACCTTGCCCACCTCGAGCGCGGGCAGCGTTTTACCTTTAGTATCGGTGACAGTGACGGTCACCTGTGGCTTGTCGAGCCCGAATGGCGCGAGGTTGTCGGCTTTCTCCTCGACGGTCTTGGTGATCTCGCAGTCCGCGATCGCGCGCGCAAGATTGTTGGCGGTGGTCTGGTCCGCCGCGGCTCCCATCGGTTTGGTAATCACCCACGGTTCGCCCGGCTTGCGCTCCAGCGTCAGCTCGCGTTGGGGATATTTGAGATCGATCTTCGCAATGTCCTCGGGCTTGATGTGGAGCGCGGTCTTGGGCGCTTCGGGCTTGCTGAAGTAATAATTGACGAAGGCGTAGCCGCCGACCAGCAGCAGCACAACCAGCGCGATGAGCGTATTACGAAAACGCATCGGTCGAATCGATCGTCCTCAGTTGCGCCGCTCCCACCACACCACGATTCCCGCGATCAGCAACAACTCCGGCATCAGCAGCACCGACAGGATGAACACGATGGTGAATTGATCGGCGGTGAGCCGGAAGCGCGAGGAGCGCAATTGCCGCGGCCGAATCGAGATTTGATTTTCCTCGCCCGAGAGCCAGTCGATGCTGTTGACGAAGAAGTCGCGATTGAAAAGCTGCGAGACCCACTGATTGTTGCCCGCGTCGGTGCTGCCGATCACGACGATGCGGGTCTCTTTGCCGGCACCGGCTTTCGGCTGCGACGCCTCGATCGCATCCGCGACGTCGATCGGCCCGCGCTGATCGGCGGGATCCAGCTTCGCCTCCTGACGTTTGAAGATTCCGTCGATATCGGTTTCGCCCCACGAGCTGTCGCTGGTCATCGCCAGCGGCGTCACGCTGGCGCCCTCGCGAGGTTTCGCGGCCGGCGTCACGCCGCGCGTCATCGGAAAAATCGTGCGCTCCTTGAAATCCTTGGTGATGGGATGCACGCCGTAATTCTGCACCAGCGGACTGACGCCCAGGGTGGGCGCGGAAAAGAGTCGCGTCACCTGATCGACGACGATATTGTTGCCGGCATCGACACTCCAATTTGCGACCAGCTTCGCCAACGCGCTCTCGTCGATTTCGTTATTCGGGCGCGGTGCGCGAAATGTGATCAATGCGCGGCCACCGCCATCGAGATATTTGCCGATCGCATCGATCTCGTGAGGATCGAGCGGCTTTATCGGACCGGCAATCGCGAGGATGGTGCAATCGTCGGGGACCGCGGCCTGGGTCGCGAGCAACTCCTTCTTGACCACGAAGCCTTCGCCCTCGATCGCTGTCTTCAGCGTGCCGTAACCGTTCTGACCGCTGGCATCGTCGGGATCGGCTTCGCCATGACCATCGAGGAAGCACACCGTCTTTTTCTCGGACTTGCTGACGCGGATGATCGCGTTGGTCAGCGCCTCCTCGCTCACCTCGTTGACGTTGGTACCTTCGCCATTGTCGCCGCCGTACTGAAGATGGGTAGTGCCAAGCGCCGACACTTTGTAACGTTCGGCGAGTTCCGGAGTGCGATCCGGATCCACCATCTGAAAGGTCACCTTGGGCGAGGCGTAGGCGTATTCCTCGTAGAGTTCATCCGCGGTGGGATTTTCGCCGCCCGCAAAGAAGCCATACATCTTGAGCGGCTTCTTGAGATTCCTCACCACCTGCACCGACTGCGTGGAGAGGCTGTAAACCTTCTCTTCGCTCATATCGAGGCGGCGATGATGCTGATTGGAGAGGTAGTTCACCGCGATCAGAATCGCGACGAAGATAATCGAGTAGATCACGGCATTGGCGCCGTATTGGGTTGAGCGCTGGCCGACGAACGCCCCCATCTGCGACCATCCGGCGCTGAGCCACATGATGATCAGGAACACGCCCGCGATCAGGTTGACGAAGATGTAGGGACGGAAGCCCGCCGCGACGACATATGCGAATGCCGCGAAGAGTAACGCGATAATACCGAGAATTCCGTAAAGCGCCGCCGATCGCCGCTGCATCCTCCGCTCCTACCTCCCTAGCGCCAGCGCGCTGATTCGACTGAGCGCTGGGTCAGAAACAGCGCTACGAAGATCAGGCTGAGAAAGTATACGATGTCTTTGGTATCGATGATCCCGGTCACCATCTGGGAGAAATGATCGGGCAGCGACAGATAGCGCAGCAGCCCGGACATAACCGAGTCGCTGCCTTCCTGCGCCGGCCACGAAATCACGTACAGCATCAGCAGCACGCCGAAGCAGGTGATCGCCGCGATGATCTGGTTCTGGGTCAACGAGCTAGTGAAGAGTCCGATCGAGATAAACGCGATCGAGAGCAGCGCCAACCCCACGTATCCCGAGAACATCACGCCAACTTCCGGATTACCGAACACGATCAGGATGAGCGGGAAGATTCCCGCGAGCAGGATCATGATCAGCATGAAGGCGGCGGCCGCGATGAACTTGCCCGCGACGATCTCGCCGGTTCGCACCGGCGCGGTCAGCAGCAGCTCATAGGTTCCGGCGCGCTTTTCCTCGGCAAAGCTGCGCATCGTGATCGCCGGCACGAGGATCACCAGCACGATCGAAAGATTGTGCAGCAGCGGCTCGATGACGATTTGGTTCAGATTGATGCGCTGCAGCACCTGCGGATTCTGCATCGCGGCATACATCTGGATCAGCATGCTGAATCGCTGCAGCAACGAAAAGAAGAAAAATCCTCCCAACAGGAGGAACACGGTCATCACCACGTATGCGACCGGTTGTACGAAGTATCCGGCGAGCTCCTTGCCTGCGATAGTAATTGAATTTCGCATGTCGATGGCGATGCGCTAGGCGCGGCCCGCCCCAACCTCCTCCAGCGTCTCCTCGCGGCTGCCTTCAAGCTCGTGATGCTCCTTGGTGATCGCCTGCAGGAAGACGTCCTCGAGCGAAGTGCCGGCCGGCAGCGCCGAGATCTTCTGTTCCAGCGCGACGCGGCCTTCATTGATGATCACGACCTTGTCGCAGATCTGCGAAACCTCGGGCAGGATATGCGTCGAGAGCACCACCGTCCGATCCTTGGTCGCCATCGTCTTGATGAGCCCGCGGATCTCATGAATCTGGCGCGGGTCCAGTCCGATGGTCGGCTCGTCAAGCACCAGCACCGGCGGGTCGTGAATCAGCGCCTGCGCGAGGCCGACGCGTTGGCGATATCCCTTCGAGAGCTG
>DATGKG010000395.1:0-11734 GCA_035294805.1 Binataceae bacterium (SeqCode)
TCGCGCTTTGTCTGCTATGAGCCGGGCGATCGCCGCGAGCAGGAATTGCGACAGGTTTATCTCGGATTTCTGGAACATCTGGCGGGCGTGCTCCGATGCGCGGCAGCCGCGGGCGCAATCCGCGCCATCGACCCGCAACTGGCAGCCTTCATGCTTAGCGAGATGATGAACGGATGTCTCAGGCGGCGACTGGTCGGACTGGCGGAAGACACGCCGCCCGAAGCCGACGCCCAGGCGGTGATCGATCTGTTTCTCCACGGCGTGCGTGGAATCAATCCGGAGAGAAACGGCCAATGAAGTATCGCATCATCATCGCGATTGCCGCCTTTTCCGGACTGCTCGCCAGTGGATGCACCGGGCCGTCGCCGGCCAAGGCCTCGACGCCGGTGGAATCGGAACGCCTAGTCGTCGCGATTGCCACGGCGCATCAAATGGACATGATTCGCACCGCGCAGGCGCAGGGCGCGCTGTTCCCCAAGGAGCGGGCGGTGCTGGCGGCCGAGGTTAGCGGCGCATTGGCGCAGGTCTTTGCCGATATGGGCGATCACGTGAAGGAGGGGCAGGTGCTGGCGCGCATCGACGCCCGCGAATATCAGTTGCGGGTCGATTCTGCGCAGGCGCAGCTCGAACAGGCGCAAGCGCGCGCGCTGAATGCCACCGCCAACTTCCAGCGTATGAAGGAACTCAACCGCCAGCATCTGGTGGCGGCGCAGCAGTATGATCAGTCATCGGCAGAGATGCGCGTCGCACAGGCCGATGCGGATGCGGCGGAGAAGCAGCTCGGCCTCGCGAAGAAGAAGCTTGGCGACACCTACATCCGCGCGCCATTCGCCGGATGGGTGCAGAAGCGCACGGTGTCGCTCGGCGAGCACGTCGGCGAGGGGATGCCGCTGTATGAACTTATCGCAACCGATCCGATCAAGTTGCGCGCGCCGATTCCCGAGCGCTTCGTGCCGATGGCGAAAGTCGGGCTCCCACTCGATCTTACGATCGATGCGCGTCCCGACAAAGTTTTTCATGGCGCAGTGACGCGGATCGCGCCGGCATTGGACGACAACAGCCGCACCCTGCTGGTCGAGGCCGAGGTGCCGAATCCCGCAGGCATTCTCAAGCCCGGCTACTTCGCGCATGTGACGATGAATCTCGGCCACGATCGCGCGCTGTTCATCCCGTCCAGCGCGGTGCTGCGCTACGCCGGCATCGCGCGGGTGTTCGTGTATGAGAGTGGCGCCGTGCGCTCGCGCGAGGTCAGCACCGGCTCGGAGGAAGGCAGCCTCATCGAAATCATCAGCGGTCTCAAGCAAGGCGAAAAGGTCGTGGTGAGCGACGTCGATCGCCTCGCCGACGGGACGCCAGTGGTTGCAAAGGAGCAGTCGTGATTCTCGCCGATCTATGCGTGCGGCGTCCGGTCTTCGCCACCATGTTCGTCGGCGTGCTGGTGGTGCTAGGACTTTTTTCCTACGAGCGGCTCGGCGTCGATTTGTATCCCAAGGTCGATATGCCGATGGTGATCGTCGAGACCTATCTGCCCGGTGCGGCGCCCGAGGAGACCGAAGCGCGCGTGACCAAGCCGCTGGAAGAGGCGATCAACACCGTCACCGGTATCGATGAATTGCGCTCAGTAACCCTCGAGGGCGTATCGCGCATCATGGTGGAGTTCAAGCTCGATCGCGACATCAACGCGGGCGTGCAGGACGTGCGCGACAAAATTTCCACCGTCCTCGATCAGCTTCCCGACGGCACCAAGCCGCCGCTGGTCGCGCGATGGGACATGGACTCGCTGCCGATTCTCACCTTCACCATCACCGGCTACCAGTCGATGAAGGAGCTGACCGAGATCGGCAAGCGAATGATCAAGGAGCCGCTGGAATCGGTCGATGGCGTCGGGTCGATCGAGATCGTCGGTGGTCGCGAGCGCGAGGTTCATGTGCTGGTCGACGCGAACCGCCTGCGCGCGACCGGACTTTCGGTGCAGCAGGTTTCGTCGGCGCTGCTGGCGCAGAACGTCGAATATCCCGGCGGTCACATGAAGCAGGGGATGTCGGAGAACGTGCTGCGCACACTGGGGCGCATCACCGAGGTAGGCGACTTCGGCAAGATCATCGTCAGCGAGCAGCAGGGCAAGCCGGTTCTGATTAGCGACATCGCCAACGTCGAGGACGGTATCAAGGAGCCGCGCTCGCTCTCGCGATGGGACGGGTTGAACGCGGTCTCGCTGGTCATTCGCAAGCAGTCCGGCACCAACACCATCGAGGTCGTCGATCACATCACCGAGCGACTGCATACGATCGAACGCGCGCTGCCGCCGGGCGTGAAAGTGATCGCCTCGCGCGATTCGTCGGAGTACATCCGCGAATCGGTACACACCGTGCAGGAGCATCTGATCCTCGGAGGAATTTGCGCCGCGATCGTCGTGTTCTTCTTCCTCGGCTCCTTGCGCTCGACGCTGATTGCCGCGGTCGCGATTCCCGTGTCGATTGTCTCGACGTACACGTTGCTTTTGTGGATGGGCTTCACGCTCAACACGCTCTCACTGCTCGCGCTCACGCTCGCGGTCGGCATAGTCATCGATGACGCGATCGTGGTGTTGGAAAACATTTTCCGCTTCATCGAAGAGAAAGGGATGTCGCCGATGGAGGCGGCAAAAGCGGCGACCGCCGAGGTCGGTCTCGCGGTCAGCGCGACGACGCTTTCGCTGGTCGTCATTTTCGTGCCGGTCGCGTTCATCCATAGCGTCACCGGCCGCTTCCTCAACACCTTCGGATTGACGATGGCGTTCTCGATCATGGTGTCGCTGCTGGTCGCGTTCACGCTGACCCCGATGCTGTGCTCGCGCTTCCTCAAGAATACGAAGGGGCAACGCACCTCGCGCGACTCCTGGTTCTTCAGCCGCACGGAACATTTCTACGAGCGCGCTCTCGAATGGTCGCTCGGCCATCGATGGGTGATCATCAGCGTAGCGGGCGCGCTGGTAGTGATGATTCCGGTACTCGGCAAGGCGGTCGGAGCCAACTTTATGCCGCCCGAGGATTCCAGCGAATTCGCGATCAACCTTCGCACGCCGCCGGGCTACTCGCTCGATCATACCGATGCGGTCGTGCGCGAGATGGAAGCGCGCATCCGCACGATTCCGGAAGTCCGGCATTTGTTCACGACCGTGGGTGATACGACCGGCGCCGACAACGTGACCGTCGCGCAGATCGTCGCGAAGTTGTTGCCGGTCAATCAGCGGCGCCGCTCGCAGCAACAGGTGATGGCCGATGCGCGCAAGTTGATCGCTGGTTTCCCCGCGATGCGCGTCAGCGTGGATGACATCAAGCCGTGGGAGCAGGGGGGATTTCGCGAGGTCGATGTCGAATACGATGTGCGCGGGCCGGACCTCGGCAAGTTGCAATCGATCATCGCGCAGTTGCGCGCGCGGATGCAAAACATCCCGGGCGTGCTGGACATCGATTCAACCTACGAAGCGGGTTTGCCCGAACTGCAGGTGAAGATCGATCGGCAGAAGGCCGCCGACCTAGGCGTGTCGGTCGCCGACATCGCCGCGACGATGCGCACGATGGTGCAGGGCGACGTTGTCACGCGCTACCGCGAAGGTCAGGACACCTACGACGTGCGCCTGCAACTCGATGAAAAGGATCGCAACGACCCCGCGATCGTGTCGAGCCTGATGCTGCCCTCGACATCGGTGGGTCAGGTGCGTCTCGACAACGTCGCGTCGCTGGTGAGCGGGACCGGACCGGTCGAGATCGATCGGCAATCGCGTCAGCGCCAGATTGGGCTGGTGTTCAACCTCGGACCCGGCGCGCAGATGAACCGGATCATCAAGACCGTGGACGACGCGGCGAAGAAGGTCGACATTCCGCCCGGTTACAGCACCGCCTTGGGCGGGCAGAGCAAGATGTTCGGCGAGATGATCGGCGGATTTCTGATCGCGTTCGGATTGTCGATCATCTTTATGTATATGGTGCTGGCCGCGCAGTTCGAAAGCTTCACGCATCCGATCACGATCATGTTGTCGCTGCCGCTGGCGGTGCCGTTCGCGCTGCTCTCGCTGATGGTGTTCCATCAGCAGATGTCGATGTTCTCGATACTCGGCATCCTGCTGCTGTTCGGCATCGTAAAAAAGAATTCGATCCTGCAAGTCGATCAGACGATCAATTTGCGCAACCAGGGGATGGAGCGGCACAAGGCGATCCTGCAAGCCAATCGCGAGCGGCTGCGTCCGATCCTGATGACCACGGCGGCGCTCGTCGCGGGCATGATTCCGGTCGCCTTCGGACGCGGTGCCGGAGCCGGCGAACAGCGTGGCATCGCGATCGTCGTCATCGGCGGGCAGACACTATGCCTGCTGATCACGCTGCTCATCACGCCGGTCGCGTATTCGCTCTTCGACGACCTCGAGACGTGGTGGTCAGGCGCCGTGCTGCGCAAGCGCCCGCAGCTCAAGCTGGTCGAGCCGGAGTATGCCGAGGAGGCCTCGCGGCAAGCGGTGGACTGATCGGCGCGCGCCAACCTCTCGAAGGCCAGCGGGGTCATTCTTATCTGAGGCTACTGAAACGATTGGAGACAAGGCAGGCGCACCTCCGACCCCTCGGCACTGTGCGCCTTGCGCTGGTAACCTTCGAGAAGGATGCGCTTACTTTCGTTTTTCGTGAACGCGCGGCGCCTCTTTGGACTGCTTGCGACCGCCCCCCCACTGCCAACCGTTAGGTCCCTTCCGATACTCTTCCCCTTTGTCGCCGTGGAAGCGCCATCCGTCAGGTTCCTGGAACCAGTGTCCCTGCCGTCCGTCGTACCACTGATCGCCTTCGGCGCCGGCCCATTGCCACTGGTTGCCGCGGCGCATCCAACGTCCTTGCTGGCCTTGATACCACTCGTTACAGAACTGCTCGGGGTACATCCCGTTGTGATGTTCCGCGAAGGCGTTACGCGCATCACGACATTCCTTGCTGTTGCTGTGAGCGCACGCTGAAAATCCTCGGCACGATGAATTGTTGAAAAATTGAGCTCTGGCCGGAGCCACAGTAAGCGCGCCGAGTAAGACGACAAAAGTGATGGTTTTCATTTCTCCTCCTTAGCTAGCGACAAGATTTCCTGGAACATTTTCATAAGCCACAGACTTGAGAGCAACAGACATGCCCGCTCATTTGTCGTGTCTAAGAGTCACTAGCAATGAGATACCGACGCGAATCTCTTGATGTTCGTTGGTTCCAACCGCGCCAGTACCCTGTAACGATCAGAAACACCCCGATTTATTGGTTTCGGACTTGAATGTGACACGGCCTTGCTCATCGTGCGACCGCTCTATAGATTCGGCGCGTGGACAACGCGCTGGAACAGATGCTCAATCTGCTGCTGGAATCGGAGCGCGCCGGCGTTGCCGCACTTGATCAGCTCGCGCCGCAAGTCGACCAGGATGAGTTGCGCCAATTTCTCCTCGGCGAGCGCGAGGAGGAACAGCGCAATGTCGATGGTCTCTCCAAACTGATTCGCGACGGCGGAGGAACTCCCTCCCGCGCCATCGGACCCTTCGCGGCGAAGGTCGCCGCGCTGGCTACGGTTCGCGAGCGGCTCAGCCTCCTTTCGCATGGCCAGGAATGGGTCGCGCGCAAGGTCGAGGAAGCCCTCGCGATCGCTCCGGCGGAAGGCCCGATTTACGAATTCCTGAAAGGCATGGGCAATCGGCATCGCGCTGAAATCGAATGGGGCCGCGCCGAAGTCATCCGCCTGCTTAACGCCAACAAGTAACTACTTCGCGGGCGGCGCCGGAATCTCCTTCATCCGCGCGGTGGTGTCGTTGTCGTATTCGAGATGCAGCGCGCGCACGATCATTCCGTGCATGCGCCATAGCCCCACGACATAGAACAGCTCGAGGATTTGCGGATCCGACAGATGCTTTTTCAACTCCGCAAAGGTTTCATCCTCGACCAAATTGCGGCCGACCAGCTCGTCGGTTGCGGCCATCACGGCGCGCTCGCCGGCGGAGAACTTGTCGCTGGTGGACCACGATTTTATCGCGTTGAGTTTCTCATCGGGAACTTTGACTATCCGCGCGACCTTCAGATGTTGCGAGTATTCGAAGCGCGAATCGCCTACGATGCCGGTGCGGATGATCGCCAGCTCGCGCAGATTCGCCGGCAGCGCGCGGCCGGGCGCGAGCAGCAGGCTCAGGCTGGTGCGCGCGTTGAAAAGCAGGTCGGGCACCAGCGCGAAGGTCGTCCAGTAATCGCCGGGGGTGCCGGTCGCGGTGCCGGGATGCGCGACCGGATCGCGATCGCCGAAAAACTGCTTGTATAGTTCCTGGATTTCCGGCGAAGCTTCGGCCTTGCTGACGGGCTTGAGTCGTGCCATCGCGATTCCTCCTGAGGTGCGCAGGCAGGATCGTACAGTCGGCCAAGCGGCGTCAAATCGAACGATGGAGCGCTCGCATCATGCTTGCGGCGCGCGACGAGGGGAGCGATAATTCCGTCTCCTCGGTGGACGCATAGCTCAGCCCGGTTAGAGCACTTGCCTCACATGCAAGGGGTCCCAGGTTCAAATCCCGGTGCGTCCACCATCCATCCCAACTCTATGGCGATTAAGCGGGTCCGATGAGCGGCGTCTTTATCCGCTCGGCGGCGCCGGGTAGTTCCGTAACCGCATAACCATCTCGCGACCAAATGATGGCCAAATTCGGCGGTTGAGGATGCTTCGATTACGTGGCATGAAGAAGACATTCCAAACCCGTCGGGAGGACTCATGAGGACTTCGACCGTGGTGCTGGCCCTGCTACTCGCGCTGTCATCATCTTCGATCGCGTTTGCTGCCGATGCGACCGATGTCGACCAGGAGCTGAAACTTTCGCCGGTCCAGCTCAAGTTCGATCCCAAGGACCGCATCGCGGTCGCGCGCGGAAGCTATCTGGTTAACGCGGCCGGCGGATGTGTCGGCTGCCATACGATGCCGACCTACGAGCCCGGCGGCGATCCTTTCAAGGGCGAGAGCGAGAAGCTCAATCTCAAGAATTTGCTCGCGGGAGGCAAATGTTTCGGGCCAACGCGCTCACCCAACATCACGCCTGATGCAAATGGTCACCCGGGTGGCCTGGCGCTCGCGGATTTCATCGACAGCATCCGTTCCGGCAAGGTTCATATGATGGAGGACGGCAAGAAGCCGGATCCCAACGACATTCAGCATGTGATGCCGTGGCCGGAGTTCCGTCATCTGACCGACGAAGACCTGAGCTCCATCTATGCGTACCTCGCGGCGGTCCCGCATGCCGATCCCGCGAATCTGAAGTGTCCGCCGCCGAAGCATTGATGAATCGAAGCCGGAGGTGACGCGATGGAGGCGACCCGTAGCATCGAGGCGAGCCCGATCCCCAATCGCTACGCGCGCGGATGGCATTGCCTCGGGCTGGCCGACGACTTCCGCAACGGCAAGCCTCATCCCATCGATGCGTTCGGCACGCGCCTGGTCGCGTTTCGCGGCGAAGACGGCGCGGTGCACATCCTCGACGCCTACTGCCCGCACATGGGTGCCGATCTCAGTCGCGGCACCGTCAATGGCAACTCGATCGTGTGCCCATTTCACAACTGGAGCTGGGGCGCCGACGGTATTTGCAACGCGATTCCATATGCGAAGCGGATTCCGCCCGCCGCGCGCACTCGCTCGTGGCATACATGTGAGCAGAACAAGCTACTTTTTGTATGGAACGATCCCGAGGGCAAAGCGCCCTCGCGCGAGCTCGACATCCCGCGCATCGAGGCGTGCTATTCCGACGACTGGACCGACTGGGTCATCGAGAAGTGGGACATCAAGACCAATTGCCGCGAGCTGATCGACAACGTCTCCGACATGGCGCATTTCATCTCGGTGCACGGCGTGCCGGTGCAGTACTTCGCGAACATCTTCGAAGGGCATAAGGCGACCCAGGTAATGCTCGGCAACAGCACGCAACTCGCGATGGAGGGCGGACTGCTTACCTACGCGACCTACTACGGCCCCGCATATCAAATCACCGAAATGAAAGGCGAGATGGGCGGCTTCGCGATCGATTCGATCTTGCTCAACTGTCACGTGCCGACCAGCATCCAAAGCTTCGACCTGCGTTTCGGGATGCTGGTGCGAAAGATTCCCGGGCTGAGCGCGGAGCAAAACCAGGAGATGGCAAAAACCTACATCAAGTATACGCAGCAGGGCTTCTACCAGGACGTCGCGATCTGGGACAACAAGGTGCGCATCGACAATCCGCTGCTATGCGAGGGCGACGGCCCCGTCGCGCATCTTCGCCGATGGTATCAGCAATTCTACCTCGATGAGGCCGAAGTGTCGCGCGCCGCCCGCGAGCATCGCACATTCGAGTTGAACGTCGGCAATGTCGCGACCGCCCCGCCGCTGCATCACGTTTTCGAAATGTAGAACGGCTAAACCTTTGGCCATTCGCCGGTGGGGCGCGTTTCGCAGCGGCATCCGCGCGCCGCGCAACTCACGCCGCCATTCGGATGTTGAATGTGGACGTTCAGCCTGTGCTGGCAGTTCGGGCATTCGCCATTGGAAGCCTTGGGCTCCAGCCGGAGTCGCGCACGGCGCGGTTTGAATGGCAGAACTTTCCCCACGCAACGATCCTACGAAGCTCTACTTACTCTCGCGCTCGACCTTTGCCAAAGCGCGCAGGCGCATTCCCGACAGCCGGATGAAGCCGGTCGCGTCCGCCTGGTCGTATCCGCCCGCCTCTTCAAAGCTGGCGATTTTCGCATCATACAGGGAGCGCGGCGATTTGCGACCCGCGATGGCGACGCTGCCCTTGAACAGCTTGAGGCGCGCGACGCCATCGACGTTGCGCTGCGCATCGTCGATCAGCGACTGCAACGACTCGCGCTCGGGCGCGAACCAGTAGCCGTTGTAGACCATCTCCGAATAGCGCGGGATGAGCGAGTCGCGAAGATGCAACACCTCGCGATCGAGGGTGAGCTGCTCGACCGCGCGATGGCCGTGGAGCAGCATCGTCACGCCGGGCGTCTCGTACACGCCGCGCGATTTGATGCCGACATAGCGATTCTCCACCAGGTCGACGCGCCCGATGCCGTGGCGCCCCGCGATCTGATTAGCGCGCTCGATGATCGCCGCCGCGCCGAGCCGCTCACCGTTTATCGAGATCGGATTGCCCTTCGCATATTCGACCTCGACATACTCGGGCTCGTTCGGCGCATCCTTCGGCGAAACGGTCAGGCGGAACATATCCTCATAGGGCTCGCGCCACGGATCCTCGAGGATGCCGCCCTCGTAGCTGACGTGCACAAGGTTGCGATCCATCGAGTAGGGTTTCTCCGTCGTGACGGTCAACGGAATTTTCTTCTCGTTCGCGTATGCGATCATGTCGGCGCGGCCTTTGAACGGCCACGAAGCAAGCCGCCATGGTGCTATGACCTTCAACTCGGGGGCCAGCCGCGCGAAGGTCAATTCGAAGCGCACCTGGTCGTTGCCCTTGCCGGTGCACCCATGCCCCACTGCGTCGGCACCCTCAGCGCGTGCGATCTCAGTCAGCTTCTTGGCGATGACGGGCCGTGCGATCGACGTGCCGAGCAGGTAGTAGCCTTCGTAAATGGCGTTGGCGCGCATGATCGGGAAAACGAAATCGCGCGCGAACTCCTCGCGCAGGTCTACAAGGTGTAGCTTGCTCGCTCCAGTCTTGAGCGCCTTCTCTTCGAGTCCGAGGGTTTCTTCTGCCTGGCCGACATCGGCGCAGTAAGCGACCACCTCGCATCCGAATTCGTCCTTGATCCAGCGCAGAATGACCGAGGTGTCGAGGCCGCCTGAGTACGAGAGCACTATTTTTTTGATCGATTGGGTCGCCATTTCAGTTCCCCGAGGCGGGCGTGACGAGTTGCATGATCTCCGGGCGCAGCAGCCATACCATCACGGCTTTCTGCGCGTGCAGCCGGTTCTCGGCCTGATCGAGCACGACCGATTGCGGCCCATCGATGACCTCGTCGGTGATCTCTTCGCCGCGATGTGCCGGCAGGCAGTGCATCACGAGCGCATCGCGCGAGGCGCGCTTGAGGATCGCCTTGTTCACCTGGAAATCCTTGAAGTCGCGCCGCCGCTTCGCCGCCTCCTTTTCCTGACCCATCGAGGTCCACGTGTCGGTGTACACGACGTCAGCATCCTTGAGCGCCTCGGCAGGATCGTCGGTGATGACGCCCAGCTCCTCGCGACGCATCCGATCGATGAAACTTTTTTGCGGCTCATAGCCGGAAGGACACGCTATGCGCAGCTCGAAACCGCCGAGCGCCGCCGCCTCGATCCAGCTCTGCGCCATGTTGAATCCGTCGCCGAGGAATGCGACGCGCACTTTTTTCAAATCGGTGCCGTAGCGTTCCCGCATCGTGAGCAAATCGGCGAGCAACTGACATGGGTGCAGCAAGTCGCTGAGCCCGTTGATGACCGGCACGCTCGACTCATGCGCCATCTCGACCGCGGTCTGATGCGCGAAGGTGCGAATCATTATGATGTCGACGGTGCGCGAGAGGTTGCGCGCGACATCCTTCACCGATTCGCGCTCGCCGATTCCGATGTCGCCGGGCGCGAGATAGATCGCGTGGCCGCCGAGCTGCGCCATGCCGGTTTCGAACGTGATGCGTGTACGCAACGACGGCTTCTGGAAAACCATCGCGAGAGTCTTGCCGCGCAGATGCGGATGTTCGAGGCCGATCTTCAGTTCGGCCTTCAGCCGCGCGGCGAGCGCGAGCAGACCGTGGAATTCATCGTGGCTGAGGGAAGCGAGATCGAGGAAGTCGCGTTTCATGATGCTAGTGCCCCGCGACCTTCGGCATCGGTGCTTCTTTCAGCGCACGTTCGATAATCGCGAGACCCGCGTCGGCATCGCCGCGCGAGAGGTTGAGCGGCGGGAGCAAGCGCAACACCGTGCCGCCGGTTCCATTCACGATGAGACGCTGTTGCAGGCACGCATCAACGACCGGCTTGGGATCGTGCTTGAGCACCACGCCCATGATCATGCCGAGTCCGCGCACCTCGGCGACGCGATCCATCTTCGATGTGATTTCCTTCAGCCGCTTCATCATGTAGCCGCCGACCTCGGTCGCATTGGCCATGATGCCGCTGTCGAGCGCGTCATTCACCGCGAGGGCCGCTGCACAAGCGACCGGATTGCCGCCGAAGGTCGTACCATGACTTCCCGGAGTGAGCGCGCTCGCGATTTCCGGCTTCGCGATCATCGCGCCGATCGGTAGGCCGCCGCCGAGCGCCTTCGCCAGCGTGACGATGTCGGGCTTGATGGTGGTGTGCTCGTAGCAGAAGAACTTGCCAGTGCGGCCGGCGCCGGTCTGAACTTCATCGAGGATGAGCAGCAGCTTGGCGCGATCGCATAACTCGCGCAGCCGCTTCAGATAATCATGATGTGGAACTACCACACCTCCCTCACCCTGAATCGGTTCGACCATAATCGCAACGGTCTGATCGCCGATCGCTTTTTCCAGCGCGGCGATATCGTCGTAGTTGACCAGCTTGAACCCGGGCACCAGCGGCAAAAATCCCTGATGATATTTTTCCTGGCCGGTCGCGCTCAGCGTCGCCATCGTGCGGCCATGAAACGAGCCCAGCGTCGCGAGGATTTCGAAGCGCCCCTGTCCGTCCTTATGGCCCCACTTGCGCGCGAGTTTGATCGCGGCCTCATTCGCCTCCGCACCCGAGTTGCCCAGGAAAACCTTGCCATCGCCGAAGCGCTTCGCGA
>DATGKG010000396.1:0-7968 GCA_035294805.1 Binataceae bacterium (SeqCode)
TTGATCATTTGTATTGTCGCGGCGGCTTTCGCCGGGACGCCCGCTTGGGCCGCGCAAAGCTGGAACAGCGGGAGCTTTTGCGACACGCACGAATTTTTATGCACCGAAAATCAATACAACTATGGCGATGGCCAACACATCGGGCACGACGAACCGTCATTGCTTTTTTATTCTGGGACCTCTGGAAGTGGTAACTCAGCGATCTACAATCTGACGCTGCCGAAGGATCCGCTCAAGTTGCCAAAGCAGGACGGCACCGGCGGCACCTTTAACTTCCAATTGCATCCTGCGTTTTGGTTCGGAATGGTCATGTGCGATACGCAATCGAATCCCGAATTCACCAACAGCTGCACTCCTGACAGCGACGCGAATATCTTTGACAATCCGAGTTCCAGCGCCAGCGACTACATCGGCAAGCATCCCGGCGCGGCCTATATGGAGTTGCAGTTTTATCCGCCTGGATGGGTGACTTGGCCCAACGGCGGGACCGCGTGCGATGCGAGGCACTGGTGCGTGGCGATGACCATCGATAGCTACGACTTCGATCCCAACAACCAAACCAGTAACAACAGCACCTGCCTCAATAGCATTGGGTCAGAACCCGTCAACTTTGCCTTCATCACCAAGAGCGGCGCATCCGATTCCGACGGCAATCCGCTCAATCCCGCGCACTTCATTCCCAACCTGTCGACCGATCTTCTGATGAACCCCGGCGACAACCTCACGCTGGATATGCACGATACCGCCGATGGCTTCCAGGTGGTGATTTACGATCGTACCACGCACAAGCAAGGGTCGATGACGGCGAGTATCGCAAATGGGTTCGCGCAAGTGAACTTCGCACCATCCGCGAGCACCTGTACTGCGACGCCGTATGCCTTCCATCCGATGTTTGCGACCTCCGGACCGCATACGCGCGCACCGTGGACCGCGCATAGCTACAACGTCGCCTTCTCCGATGAGATCGGTCATTGGGACTACTGCAGCTCGACCGACGCCGACGGCAACTGCACGCAGCCGGGGAAAAACGAGACCGATGACGTCGACTGCTTTCCACCGGCGGCATCTTCGCGGATCAAGGTCGGCGGATGCACCGCCGAGGATCTCGACTTCGACGGCGCTAGCTACTTGCCGGATTGGCCCGGAACCAATCCCACCACCGATAAGAGTTCGCATCCGGCGCCGATCACTTTTACCAGTCCCCTGCTGAATCCCGCGTCATCCGGGCCACTGGCAAATTTTGATATGCAGACGTTTGAGGCTGACCTGCCGATCTTCGAACCATCGTGCAACACCGTCACCGGCGCAGGATGCACCAATCCTCCGACTGGGGCGGACTTCTATCCCTTCTACAGCACCAATACCGAGAAAGACGGCGGATGCGTGTGGCAATTCGGCGGCGCGAGTATCGCGGGGAGCACCGGCGACTTCGGTGCGAACACTCAATACGGGAGTTTGTTCCCGCTGGCATTCGTAGAGGGCGGTTCAGCCGAAACATTCCTTGATGACTATCAGGGCACGCCGGCGCCCAACCCATGCAACGCGACGGAGCCCTCGCTCACGCTGCCGACTAAACCGATCGCATTCGGCACCGTTCGGGTCGGCAAAACCAGCGCGGTTCGTCCGCTGCGGATCTCCAACGCGAGTCTCTATCCGATGACGCTTGGCATCGCGGTGACGAGCGACTATCACGTCGCGGCCGGCAGAACGACGACGTGCCCGAATCCGGGAGTGCTCGCGCCCGGCGGCAAGTGCCAATATGGACTGACGTTGATGCCCTTTGCCTCCGGCCCCGATAATGGCGTTGCGACGATATTGAGCAACGCCAGCAACGCGACGCTTACGGTGAGCCTCACAGGCACCGGCAGGTGATAGAACTTATTCCGGGAAGCCCAACTCCCTGAGTCGTGCGACAGCATCGGCGGCGACGTCACGGTGCACCATCATGCGGACCGGAAATGCGGCGCTGCTGCCGAACATGCGCGAGTTCTCGCGATCGAACACGAAACATTCGATGCCGGATTCTTCCAGCAGGTCGCGCGCCATCCGCATCTGCATCGGATCGATGCTGGCGAAGACCTCGACAAGTTCGGACTGGTCGATGGCGGCGGAGTTGTCTTTCGGGTCGTTAGCCATGGATCAATCTTATCTCGTGGCGCGGCCGCGACGCGACTAGTCGCTCGCAGGGGCCGCGCTGATACCGCGGATGCGGTTGTAAAGCACTGCTGCCGCGCCGAGCACGATTAGCGCGCCGATCACGGTATCGAAGCGATGGAAGTACGGCCCGAGCGTGTTCCAATGCTGCCCCAGCTTCATGCCGAGATACGCGAGCGCGAGGCACCACGGATACGAGCCGGCGAGCGTGTAGATGGTAAACGGCAGCAGCCGCATCCGCGCGACGCCGGCCGGAAAGGCGATGAAGGTGCGGACGACCGGAAGCATCCGGCTGAAGAACACCGCCGGCGCGCCCCATCGATCGAAGAAGCGATCGGCGAGTTCGATTTCATGCGGCGCAATTAGCACCCAGCGTCCATAGCGCAACAGGAACCATCGCCCGCCGCTCGCGCCGATGTAGTAGGCGACATACGAGCCGAGCAGGCATCCGAGCGCGCCCGCGAGCGCGACCAGCTGCAACTCGAAGCGGCCGGTCGAAACCAGATAACCCGAAAACGGCATGATGACTTCGGACGGCAGCGGAATGCACGCGCTTTCGATCGCCATCATGAGGACCACGCCGCCGTACCCGAGCGAGGCGATGGTCGCGACGATGAACGCGGAGAGCGCGCCGAGGATCTTATCGGCCATGAAATTCCACTGTTTCGAGGTTGATCAAAGTTTGCTGTCCCTCGGCGCCGGACGCCGGCGCTGCAAAATGCAACGGGAAAGACTGCCATGCGGTGCGGCGTGATGCGAGTAGAGGACCAAAAAAAGGTCGTTTTGGGTTTCCATAAAATTTGTTGACGTGTATAATCTTGAACTGTATACATGTTGAACGGACACGATATATGTTGACGCATCGCGAACCCCACGCGGACCCTTGAGGGAGATCAACGATGGCCAAAGACACACTCACCGTCACCGACAATCGCACCGGCAAGACCTACGAGATTCCGATCGAGGAAGGCAACGTGATTCGCGCCACCGCGTTGCGTGAAATCAAAACCTCGTCCGAAGACTTCGGCATGATGTCCTATGACCCGGCGCTGGTGAACACCGCGACCTGCAAGAGCCGCGTGACCTATATCGATGGCGACAAAGGCATCCTGCGTTATCGCGGATATCCGATCGAGGAGCTGGCCGAGAAGTCCAACTTCCTCGAGGTCGCCTACCTCATCGTCAAGGGCGAGCTGCCTGATCGCAAGCACTTCCAGGCGTGGGAACAGAACATCAAGGTCCACACCATGGTGCACGAGAACATCAAGCGCTTCATGGAAGGCTTCCGTCATGATGCGCATCCGATGGGGATGCTGCTCGGCACCGTCGGCGCGATGTCGACCTTCTATCCGGAGTCGAAAGACATTTTCGATTTGGAAACCCGCCGGCTGCAGACGCGACGGCTGATTGGCAAAATCCCGACCCTGGCAGCGTGGGCGTTTCGGCATACGCGTGGCCTTCCCTATGTCTATCCCGACAACGAACTGAGTTATACCGGCAACTTCCTTTCGATGCTCTTCAAGATGACGGAGCTGCAGTACAAACCGAACCCGGTGCTGGAGCACGCGCTCGACGTCATCTTCATCCTGCACGCCGACCACGAGCAGAACTGTTCGACCAATGCGGTGCGCGCGGTGGGCAGCTCGGATCCCGATCCATACGCATGCGTCGCCGCGGGAATTGCGGCGCTGTATGGGCCGCTACACGGCGGCGCCAACGAAGCCGCGATTCGCATGCTGATGGAAATCGGCTCGAAGGAAAAAATTCCCGCCATGATCAAAGCGGTCAAAGCCGGCGACACGCTGCTGCAGGGCTTCGGCCATCGCGTATACAAAAACTACGATCCGCGCGCGAAGATTCTGAAGAAGCTCGCCTATGAGGTCTTCGAGGTCACCGGCCGCAACCCGCTGATCGATGTCGCGATCGAGTTGGAGCGCATCGCGCTGGAGGACGACTACTTTATCAAGCGCAAGCTCTATCCCAACGTCGATTTCTATTCGGGCATCATCTATCAGGCGATGGGTTTCCCGATGACGATGTTTCCGGTGCTGTTCGCGATCGCGCGGACGGCCGGATGGCTCGCGCAGTGGGCCGAAATGGTGCGCGATCCGGAGCAGAAGATCACGCGCCCACGCCAGGTCTTCCTCGGCGAGCAGACCCGCCACTGGATTCCCATCGAGCGCCGTCCGACGCCCTCGATGCGCGAGGATGCGGTCAGCGAAGCAATCTGACGGCAGGATATCTCTACATTCTGTTGATGAAAACGGAGCCGCTATCATCTGGCTCCGTTTTTTATTCGCCTCGACGCGTTTGAGATGCTGCGTTGACTCTGCGCCGGCGCATCTCGAAACTGGGCGCGAGGTGTGTGATGAATCAACTGAGCGAGAACGCCCGCCCATACTTCGACAAGATCCAGAAAATCGCGCCCATCATCCGCGAGCACGCCGATCGCGCGGAGCGCGAGGCCCAAATGACGCCGGAGGTCGCCGATGCTTTCCATGATGCTGGGCTATTTCGAATCTTTCTTCCACGCAGCATGAATGGCGGCGACCTGACGATTCCCGACTCATTGCGGCTCATCGAGGAAGTTGCGCGCATCGACGCCTCCGCAGGATGGAACTTCGCGATTTGTTCCGGCGGCCCGCTGTTCGGCCACTATGTCTCGCGCGCGGCCTTCGAGAAACTCTTCAGCGGCGCGCGGGAAGTGGGAGCTGGATCGCTCAATCCGATGACTAGCCAGGCCACGCGCGTGGACGGTGGATGGCGCTTCAGCGGCAAGGCTACCAACGCGAGCGGCTCCAACCATGCGACCCATTTGCTGGCGGCGGCGCTGATCCTGCGCGAGGGTGCGCCGCAAATCGTCAATGGAGTTCCGGTTCTGCGCGCCGGATTTATTCCCGCGACTCAGGCGAAGATTCTCGATACGTGGTCGACCGCCGGAATGCGTGGCACCGGCAGCAACGACTGCGTCTTCGAAAATGTGTTGGTGCCCGATGAGTTCACTTTCGACTGGCTCAATGCGCAATCGACGTGGCAACGCGGACCGTTCGCCCGGATTCCACTGATGCTTCAGATTGGGGGCGGACTCGCGGCCGTGATCCTTGGCACCGCGCGTCATGCAATCGACACCTTCGCCGAAATCGCGCGAGCAAAAGTTCCGGTTGGCACGATGGCGGCTTTGCGCGAACGGCCCATCGCGCAAACCCAGTTCGCTCAGGCCGAAGGCCTGATGCGTGCGGCGCGCGCCTACTTCTATCAATCCAGCGAGGAGATCTGGCGCAAAGGCGAGGCCGGTGAGAGCTTCGATGTTGGGGATCGCGCGAACGCGCGATTGGCCAACGTGACGGCGGTCAAGCTGGCGCTGCAGGCGATCGACCTGATTGCCGACGCGGCAGGCATGAGCTCGGCGCGCAAGTCGTGTCCTATTGAGCGATGCTGGCGCGACGCGCATACGGCCTCGCAACACGTCCTGATGAACACCGCGCGCTTCGAGGTGATCGGGCGTGTGCTGTTCGGCCTCGATCCCGGTTCGCCGGTGATCTAGAACGCGGTTATCGCCTCGAATCAAATGGCTAGAAAACCCTACAAAGTGATAGAGTTCTCGCTATTCTTAGCTAAGGTTTGGTTTTTGCGCATTGATAGCGGTTTCTGCTATTTCTTGTCGAGTCTAGATGGGTGAGTTTAGCTTCTAGTTTGCTAATTCGCTCTCTACTCGACGCCGCTGATGAGCACAGCGACCAAACAGCCCGAGCTTCACCTGGCCCCGGTGCGGGAATATAAGGCGCATTTCGAACTGTGGGACGAAGCTCATGGAGAGCGGCCCACAATCGACGATGCCGATGCGCCTCCCCTTCTAAACGGCCGCCGCGTTTGGAACGCTCCCGTCCTAACCGTCAAACCCTTCGCGCTGCCGCCACGCCGCAGGCCCGAACCGCCTCCGGCGGCGACGCGCGAATCCCTTTTGTGGGTTTCGGGCGCCTTGGCGGTCGGCGCATTCCTGGCCGTTATGATGATGCGCCCGTGGGAATATGCCATGGGTCCTGCGCCGACGGCCCCGGCGAAACCAGTCGTGATAGTCGTCCCACCCAAAGCCGCACCAGAAGTTGCCGCCGCTCCCAAGTCTGCACCTAAGATGGTCGTCGCATTGCCCAAAGCCGTCGAGAAAGTGGTCATAGCGCCCACCGCGCCTGATAAAGTTGCCGTCGTGCCGAAGCCGATACCATCGGTAGCAATGTCCGTCAAACAGGAGGCCATCAAGGCCCCCATCGCCCTCCCGTCGCCAGTTGTCCGAATCGCTCCGGTCAAGCCTGTGGCGATTGCCTCGATGGCTGCGCTCCGGCCGAAAACGATGCCATCCATCGCGCCCGCCAAGGTGGCAATCGCCGCGCCGCAGTTGAAGCCTCTAGCCGCGCAGCCTTCGCCGGTCGCCTCGATCAAAGTGGCTTCGGTACCGATGCCGAAGGCGGAAGCGAAGCCCGCGCCGAGCGAGCCCGAAAATCAGCCCGCAGCATCTGACACCGAGGAGCCGCTAGACGACGAACTCGCGCCGGTCCGCACGATGCTGCTGGAGTCCGCGATTCGGACTGAACTGGCCGGCGCCGGGTTCACCAACCTCGGCGTATCGCTCAACGAAGATGGCGACGTTTTCCTCAACGGCACCTTCCTGAACATGGCCGACGAGGACAAAGTAATCGCGATGATCCGCGCGCGTCAGGGCGTTCGCGACATCTACTTCTCCGGCACCGTATGGCACGAGCTGAGCCCGCCCAATGAGGAGGTGGCCGCGCCGGCCGCGGCTGCGACCGCGCCCAATGCCAGCGCGAAATCTGCGCCTTCGCAGCAGGTTGCGAACGCGCAACCCGCCGCATCGCAACCGGCAGCATCGAAGCACGTTAAGATTGCACATTCGGCGGACTTCCCCGTCACTGCGGCGGAAGTTCCGGTCCCGAAGTCTCGCTATGCGGCGCCGCAACCTAGCATCGTTCCCACACCGGCTGCGAAGCCGCACGGCCTGTTTCCGTTTCAATGGTTGAACAGGCTGCGCGGCTGATGTGAAACTACGCGCGCGCGGCGTATTTGGGCTTGCGTTTCTCGACGAATGCGCGCGCGCCTTCATCGATGTAACCCGCGCGAACGCACAGCACCTGGTTGCGATCCTCCATCGCGACGGCGGCCTCCAGCGACGGCGCATCGATATTCGCCGACAAGCATTCCTTGGTCATGCGCAGACCGAGCGGCGACGTTTCGATCATGTCGTGCGCGAGCTTTGCCGCGGCCGCATCCACCTCGGAATCGGGCACCAGTTCCGATACGAGGCCGGTAGCGAGAGCGCGTTTTCCGTCGATGAAACGTCCGGTAAGCAGTAACTCATAGGCGACCGAACTGCCGACCGCGCGCGGCAGCATATAGCTGACGCCCATATCGCAAGCCGTGAGTCCGATGCGAATGAAGGCCGCGTTCATTCGCGTCGATTCTCCGGCGATGCGGCAATCGCAGGCGAGCGCGAGCGCGAATCCTCCGCCTGCGGCAGGTCCTTTGATCGCGGCGATGAACGGTTGGGGCGCGCGACGAATCGCGACGGTCAGGTCGCTCATTCGGCGCTGCGATTCGTAGACTGCGGTGGTGGTGCGTCCGAGCGCCTCTGGTCCGCCGCGATTTTGCTCCTTCAGATCGAGGCCCGCGCAAAATCCGCGTCCCGCGCCGCGCATGATGACGACGCGAGTTTCATGATCGTCACGCAGCCCGGAAAGGAAATCTTCCAGCTCATCGACCATCTTCGCGCTGAGCGCATTGAGGTTATGCGGGCGATTCAGA